>NZ_JBEXUE010000588.1:0-5414 GCF_040614275.1 Streptosporangium sp. NPDC006013 | reverse complement strand
GGAGGCTCAGGACAGTGGCACCCGCACGCCGTCGGTGGTGCCCCCCACACCGAGGGGCGGGTCGCCGAACAGCCTGATCGCGGAGACCTGTGCCTCTTTGGGGATGTCGTACCACAGGTCCATTTCGATCCTGACCTGGGCGCCGAGCGGGAGGGTGTCCGGCTGGCGCTTGGTGGCCTGCGCGAACCGGTCGATCGTGTGGACGGTGCCGTTGGCGGTGATGAGCTGCTGCCGCTTGGCGTCGAAGCGGGAGTTGGTGCGCCCGGGGTTCTCCACAAGGATCCGTACGACCACGTACTGGCCCTTGGCCTGCCATTCGGCGTGGCTGCCGAAGAAGCCGCTCAGGCCCTTCTGCAGGCCGATCACCTGGAACCGGGTGTCGCCGTCGGTCACCGGCGCGGCCCGGATGGGGCTCTCGCCCGGCCGAACCGGGCGCGGCGGGAGTTCGTAGGTCGGGGTGGGGGTGGCCGAGGGGGAGGCGGATGCGGCCGGTTCCCCCGCGGTGCAGCCGGACAGGACGGTGACGGCGAGAGCGACACCGGTGAACAGGATCAGGGGGGCGCGCACATCGGGCAACGTAACCGAGTCGGACCCCGAAGTTCAACGACCGGCCCGGCCGGCGTTGACGATCCGGCAAGTGTTCGCATCCCGGTCCGCGGCGGGAGCAGGGTGTGGATCGGGGGGCTCCTGACACGGTTGTTGTCCGAATTGTGTCATACCGGTGATCTGCACGATTATGCAGGTGATGGAGCATGACCTGCATTGAGGTATCCATAAAAGAAGCGACATTTGACCGTAAGGAGGCCTTTGTGGGCCTGAGTTTTGTTTCCCGTCGTGCACTCACGGTGGGCGCCATGGTCGTCGCCGGTGCGCTCGGCCTTGCGGCCTGCGGCGGTGGCGAGACCACCAGCGCGAGCCCGAGCGATGGTGCCTCGGCAAGCGCTCCCGCGGCTGCGGCCGGCCCGCAGGTGATCACCCC
Organism: Streptosporangium sp. NPDC006013; assembly: GCF_040614275.1. Lineage (NCBI taxonomy): Bacteria > Bacillati > Actinomycetota > Actinomycetes > Streptosporangiales > Streptosporangiaceae > Streptosporangium > Streptosporangium sp. NPDC006013. Next base: position 4,435 of record NZ_JBEXUE010000588.1, on the reverse strand, counting down.
CGGCAAGCTGACCACCTGCACCAACCTGCCCTACGAGCCCTTCCAGTTCAAGGAGGGGGAAAAGGTCGTCGGTTTCGACGTCGACATCGTCGACCTGGCGGCCAAGAAGCTCGGCCTGACGCAGGAGATCGTCGACATCGACTTCGCCGTCATCAAGAGTGGTGCGGCGATGGCGGCGGGCAAGTGTGACGTGGCCGCCGCCGGTATGACGATCACCGAGGAGCGCAAGGCCAACATCGACTTCTCCGAGCCCTACTTCGACGCCACGCAGGCACTGCTGGCCAAGAAGGGAGCCGGCGTGGCGACCCTTGACGAGGTCAAGGCCAAGGGCCTCAAGCTCGGTGCCCAGGCCTCGACCACGGGCCTCGACTACGTCAAGGGCAAGGGCCTGGACCCGAAGGAGTTCGCCGACTCTCCCAAGGAACTGCTCGGTCTGCAGTCCGGACAGGTCGACGTGATCGTCCAGGACCTTCCCGTCGTCCTGACCTGGCTGAAGAAGCCCGAGATCGCGGAGAAGTTCGAGCTGGTCGCCAGCCTCGACACCGGCGAGCAGTACGGCGTCGGCCTGAAGAAGGGCGCCGACCCGGTCCTGCTCAAGGCGATCAACGACGCGATCACCGAGGCCAAGGCGGACGGCACCTACGAGCAGATCTTCGTCAAGTGGTTCGGTAAGAAGCCCGGGGAGCTCGGCTAACCGATGACGGACCAGCCAACGACGACCGAGCCCACTCCCGGCGGGGGCGCTCCCGCCGGGGGTGGGCTCAGTCCCCGTAAGAGACAGCAGATCAGCCGGGCCGTCCAGTACGTCGTACTGGCGGCCGTGGCCGTCTTCCTGGCCCTGACCATCGAGTGGGGCGAGCTCGGAAAGAACTTCGCCAGGCTCGACGTCGCGGAGAAGACGCTTCCGGAGCTGTTCACGATCGCGCTGAAGAACACCATCATCTACTCGGTCGGTGGGTTCGTCTTCGCCTTCCTGCTCGGTCTGCTGTTCGCGCTGATGCGGATGTCGTCGGTGCGGCCCTACCGGTGGATCGCGATCGCCTACATCGAGATCTTCCGCGGCCTGCCCGCGCTGCTGATCTTTCTGCTCATCCTGTTCCTGCCCCTGGCCCTGAGCGGCTTCCAGGTGCCGGGCGGCACCTACGGCGAGGGCATCCTGGGTCTGACGATCGTCGGTTCGGCCTACATGGCGGAGACGCTCAGGGCGGGCCTTCAGGCGGTGCCCAAGGGGCAGATGGAGGCGGCGCGCTCGCTGGGCATGTCGTACACCCGGGCCATGGTCTCCATCGTCATCCCGCAGGCCGTGCGCATCGTGATCCCGCCGACGACCAACCAGTTCGTCTCCCTGCTCAAGGACTCCTCGCTGGTGCTGTTCCTCGGTGTCTCCGGTGACTACGTCGAGCTCACGAAGTTCGGCAACGACATGGCCTCGACCCACGCCAACGCCACGCCCATCCTGGTCGTGGGCGTGACATACCTTCTGGTCACCATCCCGCTGGGCTATCTCGCGTCCCGGCTGGAGAAGCGCCAGGCGAAGGGACGGTGACTCCGGTGAACCACGCGGTCGAGATCCGTGACCTGCACAAGTGCTTCGGCAAGCTCGAGGTTCTCAAGGGCATCGACTTCGCCGTCGACCCCGGCCAGGTGGTCTGTGTCATCGGCCCCTCGGGGTCGGGCAAGTCCACCCTGCTGCGCTGCGTGAACCTGCTGGAGCAGCCGACGTCGGGCAGGGTGGTCGTCCACGGAGTGGAGCTGACCGACCGCGACGTCGACATCGACGCCGCCCGCCGCGGCATCGGGATGGTCTTCCAGCAGTTCAACCTCTTCCCGCACATGACGGTTCTGCAGAACGTGATGATCTCGCAGCGCCGGGTGCTGAAGCGGGGCAGGGCCGAGGCCGAGAAGATCGCCAGGGAGAACCTGGACAAGGTCGGCATCGGTGAGAAGTGCGACGCCTACCCCATCCAGCTCTCCGGTGGCCAGCAGCAGCGGGTGGCCATCGCCAGGGCGCTGGCCATGAGCCCGGCGCTGATGCTCTTCGACGAGCCCACCTCGGCGCTCGACCCCGAACTCGTCGGTGACGTGCTCACGGTCATGCGCAAGCTCGCCGAGGAGGGGATGACGATGCTCGTGGTCACCCACGAGATGGCGTTCGCCCGCGACGTGGCCGACCGGGTGGTCTTCATGGACGGCGGCGTGATCGTGGAGGACGGCCCGGCGGAGCAGGTGATCGGCGCTCCGCGGCACGAGCGCACGAAGACCTTCCTGCGCCGGGTGCTCGACCCGACGCACACGGACATCTGAGTTCCGTCTCTCAAGGGCCCGCACCCGCCCGGTGCGGGCCTTCGCGCGATGAAGGTCGAAGCCCAGGGAGCCCGGGGGAGGCCTTTGGCGCCGTACGGAGCTTCCCCGACCCCGTACGTTTTCTACTCGGCCTCCCCGCGGGCATCGCCGTCACCTACCGTAGCGGAAGTGTCGCTCGATGACGGCAAAAAGGCGGTCCGGGTGTGTTCAGACGTCGCGCAGCATGCAGGTGAGGCGCGCGCTGCACACCCGGCGGTCCCGCTCGTCGACGATCTCGATGTCGTAGGTGGCGAGCGTCCGGCCACCGTGCAGCCGGGTGGCCACGCCGGTGACCAGGCCCGAGGTGGCCGAGCGGTGGTGGGTGGCGTTGATCTCGATGCCCATCGCGATCCGCCCGGAGCCCGCGTGCAGTGCCGCGCCGACCGAGCCCAGCGTCTCCGCCAGCACGCACGAGGCACCGCCGTGCAGCAGGCCGTACGGCTGGGTGTTGCCCTCGACGGGCATCGTGCCCGTCACCCGCTCGGGAGTGGCCTCGGTGATCAGGATGCCCATCCGCTCCACCAGCGTGCTCCGGTGTGAGGCGGCCAGCAGTTCCTTGATGCGAGCGGCCTCGTCGGGGTCTGTCATGGTCAAGGGGACGTCTCCTGTCAGGTGAGTCAGGCGTTCTGTCGTACCAGGAGACTAGGCTTTCGCTGTGCCGAAGAACGAAGCGACCCCCACTCGTCCGTGTCTCCTGCTGCTGGATGGGCATTCACTCGCCTATCGGGCCTTCTACGCCCTGCCGGAGGAGAACTTCTCCACCACCACGGGCCAGACGACCAACGCGGTCTACGGTTTCACCTCGATGCTGGTCAACGTGCTCCGCGACGAGCGGCCGACCCACGTGGCGGTCTGCTTCGACCGTTCCGAGCCGACGTTCCGCCACGAGGAGTACGCCGACTACAAGGCGAACCGGAGTGCGAGTCCGGACAGCTTCCGCAGCCAGATGAGCCTGATCCACGAGGTGCTCGACGCGGTGCGCGTGCCGCACCTGTCGCTGGCCGGATACGAGGCCGACGACCTGATCGCCACCCTCGCCACCCGCGCCGCCGAGCAGGGCATGAACGTGCTGATCGTCACCGGCGACCGCGACGCGCTGCAGCTCGTCGACGAGCGGGTCACCGTGCTGATGACCCGTGTCGGCATCAGCAACATGACCCGCTTCACCCCCGAGGCCGTCCTGGAGAAGTACGAGCTCACCCCGGCGCAGTATCCCGACTTCGCGGCCATCCGCGGCGACTCCAGCGACAACCTGAAGAACATCCCCGGGGTGGGGGAGAAGACCGCGGCCAAGTGGATCCGCGAGTTCGGCTCGCTGGAGGAGCTGGTCAACCGGGTGGACGAGGTCAAGGGCAAGGTCGGTGACAAGCTCCGCGACCACCTCGACCAGGTGCTGATGAACCGGCGCCTGACCCAGTTGATCCGCGACGTCCCGCTGGAGCAGGAGATCTCCCGGCTGACGGTCGGCGCGGCCGACCGCGACGAGATCAACAAGATCCTCGACACGCTGGAGTTCCGCGGCGAGATCCGCGACCGGCTGTTCAAGACGATCGGCTCGCCCGAGGCGGAGAGCGAGGAGGGCTTCGAGGTCGAGGTCGTCACCCTCGGCCCCGACGAGGTGGACCCGTGGCTGCGCGCGCTGCCCGAGGGCCGCGCCGGCCTGGCCTTCAAGGGCGCGTACGGCAGCGGCACCGGCCGCGTCGACAGCATCGCCGTCGCGGCGGCCGGAGCCGGGGCCGCGTTCATCGACCCGACCACGCTGACCGAGGCCGACGAGGCGGCCCTGCGCGCGTGGCTGGCCGACGCCTCCAAGCCCAAGGCGGTGCACGACGCCAAGGGCCCGATGCTCGCACTGTGGGCGCAGGGCATGGAGCTGCGCGGCCTCACCTGCGACACCGCGCTCGCCGCCTACCTGGCGACGCCCGGGCAGCGCTCGTTCCCGCTGGAGGACCTCGTGCGGGTCTATCTGCGGCGCGAGCTGCGCAGCGAGGCCGACAACGGCGGCCAGACCAGCCTCTTCGACGACCAGGACGACGACGGCCCCGACGAAGATCGGGATGGGCTGCGCCTCCGTGAGGTTCACCCGGTTGGC
>NZ_JBEXUE010000587.1:0-5434 GCF_040614275.1 Streptosporangium sp. NPDC006013 | reverse complement strand
GGCGGCTGCACGATGTTCATGTGGAGGCCGAGTTCGAGGCAGCGGCGGGTGATGGCCGCCCCGAGCGTCGGGCAGGACCACCAGGGGGTTGTTGCCGCCGAGCTCCAGCTGGGCGGGGCGCAGGCCGGCGGCGCAGGCGGCGGCGACCGACCGGCCCCCGGCCAGGCCGCCGGTGAAGGAGACCGCGCGGACGCGTGGGTCGCCGACCAGCCGCTCGCCCGTCCTCGGGCCGCCCTGGACGAGTTGGAAGACACCCGGGGGGAGCGTCTCATGCAGGACCCGGGCGAGCAGCTGGGAGCCGTAGGGGGCGTATTCGCTCACCTTGAGGATCACCGGACAGCCGGCGGCGAGCGCGCTGGCGGTCTTGTGCGCCGCCATCGGCGCGGGGGCGTTCCACGGCACCAGGCACAGGGCGGGCCCCAGGGGAAGCCGGTGCACCTCCACCGTGCGGCCGTCCTCACGGATCTCGGTGCCGAGCAGCCGGCCCTCGCGCAGTTCTCCCGCGGCCAGCCGGAACGCGCCCCCGATGATCATTCCCAGCGGGGCGGTCTGGCGGATCGGCACGCCGGTGGCGAAGGACTCCAGGGCGACGATCGCCGGGATCCGCGCTTCGAGCGCGTCGGCGACGGAGTCAAGGATCTCGGCCCGGCGTTCGGACGAGGTCGCCGCCCAGGAGGCCGACGTGTTCTCGGCCGCGGTGAGCGCCGCGCCGATCCGGGCGGCGGAGGTGCCCACGGCCCGGGTCACCGGCTTGCCCGTCGCGGGGTCCTCCAGGTCGAAGCCCAGGTCGTCGGTGCAGGTGGCCCAGGTGCCGTCGACCAGGTCCTGGACTTCGGGAATGTCGATCATGGATGCTCCAGGGCTGTTCTCGGGTGCGCCCGGTCGTCTCACGGACGGTCCGCGATGGCGAACAGTTCGTTCTCCTTGGCCTGGGTGACCATCTGGGCGGCCTCAAGTTTGCCGCGTTCGGCGGGGAAGGTCATCACCAGCCCCATCGCGAGGTCGCGCAGGGCGCGGCCGACCACGCCGCCCATCATCGCGCCGGAGGTGCCGGAGGCCTTGAACGCGCCGAGGGCGACCTGGAAGCACGCCTCGGTGACCGAGCCTTTGCCCATCCGCCACTGCCGGAACACCTCGGACTTGGGCCGCAGCGGCGGCTCGGAGGTCTCCAGCCGCAACTGGCGGCGGAGCCACAGGTAGGCGGTCTCCAGCTGTACCGTCATGTCGCCGATCAGCACCTGGTGCATCGGGCTGGCGGCGATCGGCCGCCCGGTGTCGGCGAAGGTCTTCTTGGTGAGCTGCTCGACCACGACGTCGTAGACGTTCTGCGCGCATCCGGTGTAGACGGCGGAGATGGCCAGCTGGTTGCCGACGAAGCTGCCCCGGCTCATCTGCAGCATCCGGGTGAACGCCCCGGGGATCGTCAGCGCCTCGTCGTCGGGGATGAACACGCCGTCGAGCCGGATGCCGTTGTTGGCCGTGGCCCGCATGCCCAGACCGTCCCACGGCGCGCGGACGGAGACCCCCGGCGCGTCGCGTGGCACGAAGAACGTGACCAGGCCCTCGGCCGTGTCGTACCCCTCCAGCTTGGCGGTGGTCAGGTAGTGGTCGGCCACCCCGGTGGCGCAGCCGAAGGACTTCTCGCCGACCAGGACCCAGCCGCCCTCGGTACGGCGGGCGGTGGTGGCGATGGTGATGTTGGCGCCGGAGCTCTTGACCGACTCGGAGGCGAAGTTGGCCAGCCACGTCCCGGAGGCCATCCGGGTCAGCACCTTCTCGGCGAAGGCCCGCACCACGGGGGCCTCCTCGTCGGTGAACAGGCCCGCCTCGATCGCCTCCAGCGGCAGCAGCCCTCGGGAGGCGCTGGTGTTGTGGAAGAAGTAGGCCAGTGCCGTGGACGGGCACGCCGTGCCCATCGCGAAGGTGGCCGCGGCCAGGTCGCGCAGTGTGCCGCCGAGCCCGCCGTGCTCCTCGGGAACCACCAGCCCGAGCAGCCCGGCCTCGCGCAGCAGCGCGATGTGCTCGATCGGGAAGAGGGCGTCCTCGTCTGCCTTGGCCGCGGCGGCGCGCAGCGCGGGCAGCACCGCCTCGACTCGGGCCGCACGGGCGCGCTCGGCATCGGTCATGTCGTCGACGAGACGTTCGCCGGTCAGCTTGTCGGTCACGTTGTGCCCCCTCAGGCAGGTGGAGTCGGGGTGGTACGGGTTCAACTGACGAATCGGTAGGTGCGTCCGGGCAGGGGGGAACCCCAGGAGCTCTCCAGCTCGGTGGCGCCGGCGACCAGGGCGGTACGGTCGACGGAGCTGGCCACCTCCAGCTGGGAGGCCAGGAAGAGCACGTCCTCCCCGGGGAGTGAGCCGTCCACTCCGCCGAGCGTGGTGTCGAAGTGCCCTACTCCGCTCTTCATCGCGACCAGCGCGTTGACCATGCCGATCCCGTTCCGCTCCCGCAGGCGGACCCGCAGGACGGCGGACCGGGCCGCGGCGGAGGCGTCCCGCAGGAGCTCGCGTACCCGTAGCGGGGAGGCGTGGAGCCTGCCCTCCTCCAGCCCGATCTCGTCGCAGCCGAGGTCGGCCAGCCGTCCGACCGCGGAGACGACGGCGTCCGCGCGGTCCTCGGCGAAGGACTCGGTTATGTGCGCGACCGTCGTCAGACCCGCCCGCCGGGCGGCCTCCACGGTCGGGGCCGCGCTCTCCGGAGCCGGCGGGCCGGCGCCCGCACGCACGGAGGCGGCGTGCTCCTCAGCCGAGACGACCAGCTCGACCACCCCGGCACCCGCGCGGACGGCGGAGTGGACCTGGGCGGGTTCCACGATCAACGCGGAGGCCGTGACCGGGTCGAGGTTCTCGGCGGGGAGCGGCTCGCCGTACGGGTCGAACAGCCGGACCCTGGTACCCGCGGCGCGCAGCGCGCGGGAGATCCTGGCCAGCCGCGCCTCCTCGTAACCGCGGGTGCGCAGGATCGACAGCAGGCCGGTGTCAGCGACGGCGACCTCGTCGGGAAGCGGGTCGGCGAGCTGGCCCCAGGCCCGGGAGTGGAACAGCACGGGAGCCACGCGCCGGGGCGTGTCCGCCGCCAGTACCTCGCCGACGAAGATCGTGTGATCGCCGCCCGGGTAGGCGTGCGCGACCCGGCAGTCGAGCCAGCCGATCGAGTCGGCGAGCACCGGGGAGCCGGTCACGCCCGTGACCCAGCGCGCGTCGGTGAACGGGCCGTTCGGTGCGGGCTCCTGCCCGGCGAACCGGCGGCCGAGCGCCGCCTGGTCCCTGCCGAGGATGCTGACGGCGAAGGTTCCCCGTTCCTCGACGAGGCGGTGGGTCCGGGTGGTCTTCGCGAGACAGACCAGGACCATCGGCGGGTCCACGCTGACGCTGGAGAACGAACTGGCCGTCATGCCGTGCCACTCGCCGCCGGCGGTGCCGGTCGTCACGATGACCACGCCGCTCGGCCACTGCGCCAGCACCTCGCGGAAGGAAACACCGTCAGTAGCCACTGCCCCTCACTGTTTCACTGTTGGAAACGTTGTAACGCTGAAGGTAACGATGTTGCGTGGCCGGTGTCAACGCGGAGGTAACTGTGTTTCCAAGCGGAGGTGGTCGTGTTTCCAATGGGGAAATCTCTCGCCGTAGAGTGGACTCCTGCGAAGACGAGAGGAGCGCCGGGTGCCAGCGAGGACCAGCGCGAGACCGGCGGACGCCGTGGACGAGGGCGACGGCCAGAGCCGGTCGATCGCGGCAGTGGAACGCGCGATGGACGTGCTGCTGCTGTTCGGGCGCAGCAACCGCCCGGATCTGGGGGTGACCGAGATCGCCGCGGAGCTCGGCCTGACCAAGGCGGCCGTGCACCGTATCCTGACCGCGCTGCGCAGCCGCGAGCTCATCGCGGCCGACCCGGTCACCAGGCGTTACTCACTGGGGCACGCCGCGATCGCGCTCGGCCGGGCCTATCTGGCCCGCACCGACCTGCGCGCCATGGCCGGCCCCGAGCTGCGCGGGCTGGCGGCCCGTACGAGGGAGACCGCCACGCTGTCGGTACGGCGCGGCGACACCCGCCTCTACGTGGAGCAGGTGGTCCCCGAGCAGGAGTTGCGGATAGAGGTCTCGCTCGGCATCCCCTACCCGCTGCACGCCGGCGGTCCCTCCAAGGCCATCCTGGCGTTCCTGCGTGAGGAGGAGGTCGAGGGCTACCTGAGCCGGCACGGTCTGGAGGCGCTCACGGACAAGACGATCACCGATCCGGCCAAGCTGCACACCGAGCTGGCCGCGATCCGGCGCCGGGGCTACGCCACCTCCTACGGCGAGCGGCAGGAGGGCGCCACGTCGATCGCCGTCCCGGTGTTCGACCATGGCGGCGGTGTGATCGCGGCGATCGGCGTGTCCGGGCCGAGCACCCGGTTCAAGTCACACATGCAGGAGTCGGCGCCCCTGGTGGTCGAGGCCGCCGGCCGCCTGTCGGCCCAGCTCGGTCACCGCCGCTGATCCGTTCGCGGCGGTGAGGTGCCCCGCCCCCGTGCCGGCCGGGCCCTCTCTCCCGGAGCCGCCACGGTGCGGCGGGGTGCGCCGGAGTCCGGTTCCGGAAGGACCCGGAACGGCGCGGTCAGAGAAGCGCCCCCGGTTTGAGCACGCCCGACACGGCCGCCGCGAGCACGCTGCCCCAGATCACCCAGACATAGGGCAGGCACCCGTCGACGGAGCCGCGCAACGTGCGCTCCACCTCCGGAGTCGAGCCCGTGGTGACAAGGGTGCCGAAGGCGGGGCCGAAGGCGCGGAGCTTGAGCCGGATGCCCAGCCCGGCCGCGAGGGCCAGCGCGTAGAGCAGCAGTTTGGCCCCCAGCCATCGGGGGTTCGTGTCCACCCCGAACGGACGGTCGGCCAGCAGGGTGTGGCCCGCCGCCGCGGCGATCGCGGTGACCAGCGCGATCCGGATCGCCCAGTCGGCCTGCCGTACCCGGGGGAATCGGCCGTGGGTGCGGTGGTCGGCCACGGTCAGCACCAGCCAGAGGGCGGTGAAGGCCCAGACGAGCAGGACCGACCAGAGTGGGAAGAGGCGCACACCGAAGAGTTCGGCCCCGTGCGGTTCGAGCGCCATGAGCGTCACCCCGCTGGGCAGGAAGAGCACCAGGCAGATCTTCGGGCCGAGATCCAGGCCGCTCATGATCTTCAGTGCGGTGGCGCGAGCGGCGGGGGTCAGCGCCGGATTCAGCACGGATCTGCTGGAGTAGAAGACGCCCAGGTCCCCGCCCAGCCAGAAGACGAACAGCACCAGGTGGAGCACGATCCACCAGCCGTGCGGATGAGGTCCCACTCAACACTCCCTTAATTGCCAGTTTTGGAAACGAAGTTGCAGTTCCTCGCCCGTACGGCACTCGCCGACGTGGCGGCCCGGATGACCGCCGACGGGCTGCTGCGCCCACCCGGCAGACGCCCGTCGCGGA
>NZ_JBEXUE010000586.1:0-5470 GCF_040614275.1 Streptosporangium sp. NPDC006013 | reverse complement strand
GTACGACCTCGTCCAACGCGGGTACGGCACCGGCCTGGCCCGCGCCCGTGCCACCCTCGACGGCCTGACGCGCCGCCCCCTGCTCGTCGCCCTCGCGGTGGTGTATCTCATCGTTCAGGCGCTCCTTCCCCTGGTGGGCCTCGGGCTGGAGAACGCCTACGGCACGCTCGACGGCGAGCAGGAGTGGGGGGCGGTGATCGGCATGGCCGTCTCGGCGGCGATCACGGTGGCGCTGGGCCTGTGCGGCGCGGTGCGGCTGCGCGGGAACCGCATGGCCGCCTTCCGGCTGCTCAACGCCGCGCTGCTGGTCGACATCCTCTTCGGCCAGGTCTTCGCGTTCGTCATGAACCAGTTCTCCGCGGTGCCCGGCCTGGCGGCCGACCTGCTGCTCCTGGCGATCATCTCCGCCGAGGTCCGGCGGCTGCGCGAGCCGGACTGAGGGGCACGACGGCCGGCCACCGTCGGCCTGACCGTCGAGTCGACTGTCGAATCGACCGTCGATCGGCGGTCAGGTCGACGACGGCTCGGCCATCGCCACGGCGATCTTCCGCGGCCCGGTGAACGGCTCGCGGCCGTGCGAGGTCAGCATGTTGTCGATGACCAGAAGGTCGTCCTGACGGTAGTCGAACCGCACGGACGCCGACCGGTAGCAGTCTCGCAGGTGGCCGACGACGTCGTCGGGGATCGTCCCGCCGTCGCCGTAGTAGGTGTTGCTCGGGAGGTTCTCCTCCCCGCACATCTCCAGCAGCCCCAGCCGCACCCCTTCGGGAAGGGTGGTGATGTGGAAGAAGGTCGCGTGGTTGAACCACACCGGGTCGCCGGTGACCGGGTGACGGTGCACGGCCTGGCGGACCGCCCTGGTCCGCAACCGGTCGCCGCCGAGCCACTCCGTCTGCACGCCGTTGCTCCGGCAGTAGTCCGTGACCTCGTCCTCGCTGTCGGTGTTGAACGCCTCGTGCCACGACATGCCGAGCTCGTCGCTGTAGTTACGGACCACCATCCACCCTCGCCGCGCGAACTCCTCGCGGATCGACGGGTCCATCCTGTCGTGGACGGCACGGGTGGAGGCCAGAGGCGTGGCGCCCTGGGACGACGGCGGTCGCAGGCAGTGGAAGTAGAGCACCATCGGCCAGACCGTCTGGTAGGAGTTCTCGTTGTGCAGGAAGATCTCCTCCTGCGAGGGGTAGTCGGTCGAGGTGTAGACATTGCCCTTGATCACGCTGCGCGGGGACGAACGCTCCGCGTAGGTCAGCGGCGCCCCCGACAGCTCGCGCACGACCTCGTCGAAACCGTCGACGCCGCCGACCTCGAAATCGCGGAACAACACGGCGCCGTGCGCGGTGAGGCTCTTGCGGATCGCCTGCCGGTCGGATCTCACCAGGTCGGAGATCCGGGCACCCCCACCTTCGATGACGAGGGGCAGTTCGTGGCCGGTCATGGCCGGTCCCCCATCGCCTCGGCCAGGCTCCTCGGACGCATGTCGGTCCAGTTGTCCGTGATGTAGTCCAGGGCGGCCTGCCGGTCCGTCTCGGGCAGGACCACCGTCCACCCCGCGGGCACATCGACGAACGCGGGCCACAGGGAGTGCTGCCCCTCGTCGTTGACCAGCACGAGGTAGGTGCCTTCCGGGTCTTCGAAGGGGTTCGAGTTCATGGCGCTCTCCTTTTTGGAGGTTCTCCGTTCACGAGGCGTGCCGGAGCGGGGGTCAGTTGCGCTGGGGAGACAGGAAGAGCTCCCCGTGCAGCAGCGCCACCCCCAGGGAGGTGAGGGTGTGCAGCGCCGTGTTGCGGTTGCGGGCAGTGGTGATCAGTCCGGCCTTGCGCAGTACGGTGGCGTGCTTGCTGGCCCCCGCGAGAGAGATGCCGAGCCGCTCGGACAGGCCGCCCGTGGTGCAGCTCTCGGCCAGCGCCTGGAGCGCGGCCGCCCTGGTGTGCCCGACCAGGGCGCCGAGCGCCTCGTCGTCGGGCACCGGCGCCCCGGCCAGGTCGGACAGGAAGGCCGGGGTGCACGGCGCCGAGACCACCAGGGCGGGCAGCCCCGTCTCGTGCTCGGCGTCGAGGAAGAGGTAGTTCCTGCCCTGCAGGAACAGCGAAGGGCTCAGCAGCAGACCGCGTCCGCGCAGGTGGACGTCACGGTCCTCGCTGTCGGGGATCTCCAGCACCGGCGGGTTCCAGCACAGCCTGGGGTGCAGCGTCTCAAGCAGGCACTCGACGCCGTTGCTGATCGTTATCCGGCCGTACGCCTCGCGCTCGGACTCCAGGTAACCTCGTACCCTGCTCCAGTACGGCAGCACCGCCACCTGACAGAACCCCAGCACGGTGGCGCTCACCCGCCGGTCGGCCCACTCGTCGGCCACGGAGCGCGGCTCGGCTCGGCCGGGAGAGCGCTCGACCAGTTCCAGCAGCTCCGTCGGCGCCCGGCGTTCACGGACCAGCTGCTCCACGCTGCCGACGCCCTCGCCCAGCCGATCACGCACATGCTTTCGCCACCCGTTCAGGGAGGCGCCTCCGTTGCGACCGAAGATGTCCAGCGCGAACACGCTCTCGGCCACCGGCCCGAGGCTCGCGACCATGCGCAGGCGTGCCAGGTCCTCAACCGTGAAATGAATCCTCAACACCGCGGCCCCCAGCGGATTGGTTTTCTGTGTTGTTGGAAAGCAGGTCACGCCTCTCAGCGGAGGCTCCGGAAAATGATGGCCCGCTCTGCCGGCCGGCGCGCGGACTAATCGATCTCGGCGGGCGCCGGGCAATGCCCAGGACCGTCCGCGAGGATCCCCCAGTAAACCGAGAGTGATATTCTCACCACTCTCCCATTGGATCTGTCAATAAGATCAACCTAACTCCGACGCCGATCGGAAGTCAACTCTCGTTGCAGAAAGCGTCAAATCTCATACACGCCAGTTGATGAACTTACCTTCAGGACACCCTCTGAGCTGCGCCAATCTCCGGATCTCTCGACCACCCAGAGCACGGCAGCACCGATTCCCGGCAGCCGGACGGCCAGGAACACGCCTCCCCCGAATCGGCGACCGGCCCATTACTCAGCGTACCGAAAGCGCGCCTGACCGCCCTGTTTAGCTATTGAGTCAATGATGTGGAGCCGGACCGCGCTTTTGGTAGAGGCTTTCAACAATGCCGGGGTGGATGACGCCGCCGAGCCGCGCCTTTCACATCACCCGGCGTTCTCCCGGTGTTCTCCCGGTGTTCCGTTCTCACGCGCAGGGATAAGGGTTCAGAATGGTCAAAAGCGTAGTTATCGTCGGAGGTGGCACGTCGGGCTGGATGACCGCCTCGTACCTGCGGGCGGCTTTCGGCGACCGAATCAACGTGACACTGGTCGAGTCGAAGAACGTGCCCACCATCGGGGTCGGAGAGGCGACCTTCAGCACGATCCGCCACTTCTTCAACTATCTGGGCCTGGACGAGCGCGAGTGGATGCCGGAGTGCCAGGCCACCTACAAGCTGGCGATCCGGTTCGAGAACTGGCGCTCCCAAGGCCACCACTTCTACCACCCGTTCGAGCGCCTGCGCACCGTGAACGGATTCCCGCTCACCGACTGGTGGCTGAACGAGCGCCCCGGCGGCCGGTTCGACAAGGACTGCTTCGTCATCGCCTCGCTCTGCGACGCGAACCGGTCTCCCCGCCATCTCTCCGGAGCACTGTTCGAGCAGGACTTCACCGAGGGCGGCGCGGAGCGCGGTTACCGCACCACGCTGACCGAACAGAACACACAGTTCCCCTACGCCTACCACTTCGACGCCGCGCTGCTGGCGAGGTATCTCACGAAGTACGGCACCGACCGCGGCGTCCGGCACGTGCTCGACGACGTGGTGAACGTGAACCTCGACGAGCGCGGCTGGATCAGCGATGTCGTCACCAGGGAGCACGGCGCGCTGGAAGGCGACCTGTTCATCGACTGCACCGGCTTTCGCGGGATGCTGCTGAACAAGGCCCTCTCGGTGCCCTTCATGTCGTACCAGGACACCCTGCCCAACGACCGGGCTGTGGCGCTGCGGGTGCCGGTGAACATGGCCGAGCGGGGCATCCGCCCCTGCACCACGGCCACGGCTCAGGAGGCGGGATGGATCTGGACGATCCCGCTCTTCGGCCGCGTCGGCACCGGCTACGTCTACGCCAGTGACTACTGCACGCCCGACGAGGCGGAGCGGACCCTCCGCGAGTTCGTCGGTCCGGCCGCGGACGACCTCGAGGCCAACCACATCCGCATGCGGATCGGCCGGAGCGAGAACTCCTGGGTGAACAACTGCGTCGCCATCGGACTGTCGAGCGGGTTCGTCGAGCCGCTGGAGTCCACCGGCATCTTCTTCATCCAGAACGCCGTCGAACAGCTCGTCAAGCACTTCCCCAGCGAGCGCTGGGACGACCGGCTGCGCCGGTCCTACAACCGCCAGGTCGCCAATGTGATGGACGGCGTGCGCGAGTTCCTGGTGCTGCACTACCACGCCGCGGCGCGAGCCGACAACGACTACTGGAAGGACGCCACGACCCGTCAGGTACCCGACGGGCTGGCCGAACGCCTGGAGCAGTGGCAGGTCAAGCTGCCCGACCCCGAGACGGTCTTCCCTCACTACCACGGGTTCGAGCCCTACTCCTACACCGCCATGCTCCTGGGGCTGGGCGGCCTCCCCGTGCAGGCCCCGCCGGCGCTGAGGCTGTTCGACGGCGCCGCGGCCTCCAGGGAACTGCGGATCGTCCGCGACCAGTCCCGTGAACTGGTCGACAGGCTGCCCAGCCAGTACGAGTACTTCGCGCGCCTGCACGACCTGCCCCCCGAGCGGCGGGTCGCGCACGGAGCACCACGATGAAGGACCCGTTGGTCGGCCTCTCTCCCTTCGACATCCCCTTCGCCCCCTCCTTCGAGCCCCCCTCGGCGCCGCCGGCGGTCGACCCGACGCGGTTCCGGTCGCTGATGTCCGCCTTCCCCAGCGGGGTCGCCATCGTGACGACCGCCGAGCCCGGCGGCAGGCCGTGGGGGATGACCTGCTCCTCGGTGTGCAGCGTCGCGCTGGACCCGCCGACCCTGCTCGTGTGCGTCCGCAGGCCCAGCCCGACGCTGAAGGCGATGCTGAAGCTGTCGACCTTCACCGTGAACCTCCTGCACGACCGCGCGCGGTACGCGGCGGAACTCTTCGCCTCGGGGACCCCGGACCGCTTCGAGCGGGTCAGGTGGCGCACGGAACCCTCCTTCGGCGGGCCGCACCTCGTGGACGAGGCCCACGCGTTCGCGGACTGCCGGGTCACCCGGACCGTCGAGGTGGGCGACCACACCGTGGTGTTCGGCCAGGTGTTCCGGGTGGAGCAGCGGGCTCGGGCGGTACCGCTGCTCTACGGGCTCAGGGAGTACTCCTCCTGGTCGCCCGCCCCCCGTCGTCCGGAGGGCCCTCGGCCGACCGGCGGCCTGCCTGCCTGAGACGCCGCAGACGGCGCGCGCCGGGTAGCCGGGACAGCC
>NZ_JBEXUE010000585.1:0-5476 GCF_040614275.1 Streptosporangium sp. NPDC006013 | reverse complement strand
GCAGTCCCGCGAGTCGATGATCCCCTCGCCGATCATGACGGCGATGGAGCGGGGGGTGATCGGCCGTTTCGAGGAGCTGACCCGCTCGACCAGCGCGGCGCCGTCGCCGGTGAGCACAGCGCGGACGCCGGCGAGCGAGGCCGCACCGCAGGGGCCACAGGAAACACCGAGGGCGGCGAGGTCACCGGCTGCGCGGGCGCTGTCGGCATCGGCGATGGCCACGGCGGCATCCAGCCCATCACGCAGGTAAGGCCAGGCGATAGTGGAGGGTGTGCCGCAGTTCAGACCGGCCATGATGGTCTCACCGCTGGTAACGCTGACCGGTTCGCCACGCACGAGGCTCTCGATGACACAGGGGGCAGCCACAGGTTCCACCGACAACAGCGCCGGGGCCGGCCCCGCCGGACGACTGCGGTAGTGGGTGACGACGGCCTGAGCCAGCGAGCCCACGCCCACCGGGATGGCGACAAGATCGGGCATCCCGGCTCCAGCCGCCGTCAACTGCTCGTCGATTTCGGCACAGAGGGTGGAATAGCCCTCGACGATCCAACCGGGGATCTGCTCATAGCCCGGCCAGGCGGTGTCCTGGACCAGAACCGTATCCAACGCGGCGGCCGCCTCGGCCGCCCGGCGCACCGCCTCGTCATACGAGCCCGCGACCTGAACGACCTCGGCCTGCTCGGCGGCGATGGCCGCCACAGCCCTCGGATGAACACCCCACGGGATGAAAACGCGGGCGCGCTGGCCGAGCAGACGTGCCATATGAGCCACAGCGCGGCCATGGTTGCCGTCGGTGGCGGTCACCAACGTGACCGGACCCGCCCCACCGCGCCCCGCCCGCTCGGCAAGGGCACGGTGCACCGCCCAGGATGCGCCCAGCACCTTGAAAGCGGGAAGCCCCAGACGAGATGACTCATCCTTGACGAAGACCCGCCCAACCCCCAGCTCGACGGCAAGCCAGGGAAGTTCGATCAGCGAGGTAGGGGCGTACTCGAACAGGGAGGCATGGAACTCCCGCACCTCAGCGGGGGCGGGCGCACAGGTCCAGAACCTGGCGGCGGGCCGCGCGAACCACGGCAGCGTACGGACGGAAGAAGCGATCTCAGACATCGCAGCCAGCGTGCGGCACACACTCCAATCGGTCCAGCGAATGTTTCCGACCTATATTCATCGGAGAAACCAACTGATCAAAAGCTCGCCGCGACGACGAAGAGAACGGTCCACCGATGTTCGACCTGCACCGACTACGCCTGCTGCGCGAACTCAAGCACCGCGGCACCCTCGCGGCCGTCGCCGCCGCCCTCTCCTACAGCCCTTCCTCCGTCTCCCAGCAGCTCTCCCAACTGGAGGCAGAGGCCGGCGTCCGGCTACTGGAGCCGATCGGGCGACGCGTGCGGCTGACCGAGCAGGCGGAGATCCTCGTCGCCCATACCGAAGCGGTGCTGAAACGCCTGGAGCGCGCCGAGGCGGACATCGCCGCCTCCCTGACCGATCTGACCGGGACCCTGCGCGTCGCCTCGTTCCAGACCGCCACCCTCGCCCTGATCCCCAGCGCACTGAACATCCTGCGCGACCTTCACCCCGGCCTTCGGACCCACGTCACACAGATGCCGCCGGAAACGGCCCTGCCCGCACTTCAGGCCCGCGACTTCGACCTGGTCATCGCCGAGGAGTACCCGGGCAATCCCAACCCCCGGCCCGCCGAACTGGAACAGGAAGACCTGCTCGACGACTTCCTCCGCCTCGCGCTGCCCGAACCGGCCGATGACACGGACGGCCCCACGGCGTCGCTGCGCTCACTCGCCGACCGTCCCTGGGCCATGGAACCCGAGGGCACGGCAGCCCGCCACTGGGCCATGACCCTGTGCCGGAACGCCGGCTTCGAACCCGACGTACGGTTCGAGACCACCGACCTCCTGATCCACCTTCGCCTCGTCGAGCAGGGCCACGCCGTCGCACTGCTTCCCGACCTCGTATGGATCGGACAGTCCCCGACCGTCACACTGCGGCAACTTCCCCGCGGCCAGCGGACACGCCGCATCTTCACCGCGGTACGCCGAGGCCGCAGCCGGCACCCCGCCATCAAGGCATGCCGCCACGCACTCCGGCAAGCCGCCACAGAAGCGACGGCCCCGATCGACACCTGACAGGGAAGGTACGCAACCACGTCATCAAGGCCGCCACCGTCGAGTACCGGATGCTCGGCTGCCTGCAGGGCCGCAAGGTCTACGACGAGCTCGCGGCCTTCCGCCGCACTGTGCACCGGTGTCAAGCGGCCGACCCGCCTGATCTATCCTGCGGCTCATGCCGATCACTGACGTTGAGCTGGCCCGTACGGCGGCGCAGGCGGGAGCAGCCGTCGTGCGCACCATGTTCGGCGCGCCGCTGACGCGCCTGGAGAAATCCGGTGGTGACTTCGCCACGGCCGCCGACGTGGAAGCGGAGCAGGCCATCCTTGATGTCATTCGCACCGCCCGGCCCGGTGATGCCGTGACCGGCGAGGAGAGCGGGCCTACGGGCCCTGCGGGGGCGGAGCGCATGTGGCTGGTCGACCCTCTGTGCGGCACGCTGAACTACGCCGTGCACACCATGCTGGCGGCGGTGAACGTCGCCCTGCGCGTGGGCTCGGACATCACGGTGGCGGCCTCGGCCGACCCGTTCGCCGACGAAGTGTTCTGGACCGACGGCGTCCGCGCCTACATCCGCCGCGGCGGCGTGGACGAGCCGCTCAAGCCGTCGCCGGATTCGCGACTGGTGGACGTCAACCTCGACCCGCCGTTCCCGAACTCACCCGCCTTCCGTGCTGCCGCCCTGCTCGCCGATCCGGGGTTCGCCGAGCGGTTCCGCCCGCGCGTCGTCTCCACCACCCTGGCGGTGGCCTGGGTCGCCGCCGGTCGGCGAGCCGCCTACGTCACCGACGGCCGGCTTCACGACAGCGTGCACTTCGCCGCCGGGATCGCGTTGTGCCGGGCCGCCGGCTGTGTGCTGACCGGCCTCGACGGCCGGCCGCCGCATACCGGCGCGGGCGGGCTCATCGTCGCGGCCGACCGGGAGACCCACGCGGCGCTGCTGGACCTCATCCGCAACCAGTAGTCCCGTCAGCGGGAGCGAATCGACAGCTCGTCCACAGAACCGTACATCGCCGCAGGTCAACGGACCCGGTCCGGGTCGCACAGGCTTCAGGAGGTGCCGCCGAAGTCGACATCCTTGGTCTCGACCGTCCTGGCCGTCCGCCCCGGCGCCGTCTGGTGGGTCCAGTACAGGTTCGTGTGCGCGATGACCCGGTCCGGCGGCGGCGCCCCCCATGCCGTCTGGTCCTCCGTCGTGTGGGCGTCGCCGACAAGGGTCGTGTCGTATCCCCTGACGAACGCGCCATGGAGCGTCGAGCGGATGCACCAATCGGTCTGTGCGCCGACGACGACGAGTCGCCCGACGCCAAGGCCCGACAGCACGGTCTCCAGAGCGGTGTCTTCGAAGGAGTCGCCGTAGTTCTTCTCGACAAGCGGCTCGGCGTCGCCCGGAGTCAGCTCGGGGACGATCCGCCAGTCGTCGCTCCCTCTCGCGAGCTGCTCGTCGGAGTGCTGGATCCAGACAACGGGGACCCGTTCCCGCCGTGCCTTCTCGACAAGGCTGCCAACGTTCGCGACGACCGCGTCGCGCTCGTGAGCTCCCACGACGACACCGTTCTGCACGTCGACGACGAGAAGGGCGGTATACGGCCGGTTCTCGAGGGTGGTCATGGTCTCCCCTTACTCATGCTGGGTTTCTGTGCCCACTCACGGTAGACCGGCCCACCGACAACGGGCGGAACGAACCTCGGACCGCCCCGCCCAATGACACGGAGGTACCGAGACCGTCCTCGCCTCCCGCGGCCTTCGCCCTCGCCTGCGAACCGCGGGCCTCCGGCGTCGCGTCACCCTCGTCGTCCACGAGCACAAGCGGCTCGGGCGTGGCGCTGGGACCGCGTTCGGGAGAAGACCCCCTTTTCGACCGCGTCCCGCTCATCTTCTGACCGCGTACATCTGTCTGTTACGATCTCGGGCATGATCACGCGCTTGAGCAGTTGGCGGCCCGCCTGTTAGGCGGCCCCTGCTCCTGCGCGAACCCACCGGCCGCCTCGATGAGGCGGCCGTCGTCATGTCGGGACAACAGCGGTCTCATCGCGGCAGCCCGCACAGATGAGGACCACCCATGACCGCGCCCCCGCCGCCCGCCGGCCCGTCCCGCATACCCGGCTCCGTCACCCCCTCGTGGCCCGCGATCCTCGCCACCCTGCTCGACCGCCGACCTCTGACCGCCTCGGACACGGCCTGGGCGATGGAACAAGTGGTACGAGGTGCGGCGACCTCCGCCCAGGTCTCCGGCTTCCTGATCGCACTGCGGGCAAAGGGTGAGACCGCGGCCGAGGTCGGCGGGCTCGTGAGTGCCCTTCAGGACCATGCGACGAAGGTCACGATCCCGGGAACGACCGTCGACATCGTTGGCACCGGCGGCGACCGTACCGGCGCGGTGAACATCTCCACCATGGCCGCCATCGTCGCGGCCTCGACCGGGGTGACCGTGGTCAAGCACGGCGGCCGGGCCGCGTCCTCGTCCACCGGTGGGGCCGCCGACCTGATCGAACACCTCGGCGTGTCCCTGGACTCGACCCCGGAGCAGGCGGCACGGGAAGCCGCCGAAGCGGGCATCACCTTCCTGTTCGCCCCGAACTTCAACCCCTCCCTGCGCCACGTCGCCGCGGTACGCCGGGAGTTGGCCGTGCCGACCGCGTTCAACATCCTGGGACCGTTGGTCAATCCGGCCGACCCCCGGCACCAGGTCGTCGGCGTGGCGGATCCGCGGATGACACCGGTGGTGGCTGAACTCCTGGCCGCACGCGGATTGTCCGCCCTGGTCGTTCGGGGGCACGACGGGCTCGACAAGCTCACCACTGTGACCACATCACAGGTCTGGGTGGTGTGCGACGGCGACGTCACCGAGACCTTGCTCGACCCTCGCGACCTCGGTGTGCCGCGTGCCGAACCCTCGGCGCTGCGCGGCGGCGACGCGGCCGGCAACGCCCGCGTCCTGCGGGCCGTACTCGGCGGAGAACGCGGACCGATCCGCGACGTCGTCCTCCTCAACGCCGCGGCCGCCCTGGTGACGGTCACCCCTTCTACGGCCCCCCTCACCGACCGGCTCGCCGCAGGGATGGCACGCTGCGCCGAGGCCGTCGACAACGGAGCGGCCGAGGCGACACTGGGCCGATGGATCTCCACCAATCACACCGACCGGCCTTCGCGGACCTGACCTGACCCGGCCGCCGGGCCGGTCATCGGGGAAGGGATCTGTTCGGCGTCATGGACAAGCGGCTCGACCTGGGGTTTCCGGCCAGCATGTCACTCGCGCTCTGCCGAGGCAGCCGCGTCGGCAGAGCCGAGCGGCTCACACCGGTCAGCCTGAAGGCCGGGCCGCCCGTGCCGCCATGACTCTTTCT
>NZ_JBEXUE010000584.1:0-5480 GCF_040614275.1 Streptosporangium sp. NPDC006013 | reverse complement strand
TGCAAACCGGCCCCGGGGTCGGCGGCCCCCGGTCGGCGGCGAGGCCCCGGAGGACCTCGCCGCCGGCACGGCTAGTACTTCCGATCGGGCAGGGCCGCCTTGGCCTGCTCGGGGGTGAAGGTGGTCTCCTCGGTGAGGACCCGCTGCGGGATCTGCTCGCCCTTGACCGCCTTCTTGACCAGGTCCATCAGTTGCGGGCCGAGGAGCGGGCTGCACTCCGCGATGAAGTTGATCTTCCCGTCGGCCAGGGCCTGCATGCCGTCCTTGACCGCGTCGATGGTAATGATCTTAATGTCGGTACCCGGCTTGAGCCCCGCGCCCTCGATCGCCTCGATCGCCCCCAGACCCATGTCGTCGTTGTGCGCGAACAGGACGTCGATGTCCTTGTGCGCCTTGAGGAAGGCCTCCATGACCTCCTTGCCCTTGGCGCGGGTGAAGTCACCGGTCTGCGAGGCGATGATCTTGAACTTGGGGTCGGCCGCGATGGCGTCCCCGAAGCCCTTCTTCCTGTCGTTGGCGGGCGCGGAGCCCGTGGTGCCCTGGAGTTCGACGATGTTGACCGGCCCCGGCTCGCCCTCGTACTCCTTGACCAGCCACTCGCCGGACTTCTGGCCCTCGATGACGAAGTCGGAGCCGATGAAGGTCCGGTAGAGCGAGGTGTCGGCGGAGTCGACGGCCCTGTCGGTCAGGATGACCGGGATGCCGGCGTCCTTGACCTCCTTCAGCACGGTGTCCCAGCCCGACTCGACCACCGGCGAGAAGGCGATCGCGTCGACCTTCTGCTGGATGAACGAGCGGATGGCCTTGATCTGGTTCTCCTGCTTCTGCTGGGCGTCGGAGAACTTCAGGTCGATGCCGGCCTCCTTGGCCGCCTCCTGGACGGACTTGGTGTTCGCGGTCCGCCAGCCGCTCTCCGCGCCGACCTGCGAGAAGCCGAGCGTGATCTGGTCGGATCCGACACCGGCCTCGGTGTCACCTCCGCCGCAGGCGGTGAGCACGAGGGTCAGAAGCCCGGCGGCCAGCGCCGCGGGCACTTTCTTGAACATGGTTTCTCTCTTTCAGTGGGGGGCGGGACCGCTGCTCTCCCTGACCACCAGTTCGGGTTCCACGATGCGCGGGCCTTCTTGCTCGGTGCCCTGGATCCGGTCGAGCAGCAGCCGGAAGGCGTGCCGGCCGACCTCGCCGAAGTTCTGCCTGACCGTCGTCAGCGGCGGCCAGAAGTAGGCGGCCTCGGGCACGTCGTCGAAGCCCACCACGCTCACGTCCTCGGGGACGCGCCGGCCGGCCTCGCGCAGGGCCCGCAGCACCCCCAGGGTCATCTGGTCGTTGGCCACGAAGACCGCCGTGACCGACGGATCGCCGGCCAGCCGCTTGCCGAGCCGGTAGCCGGAGTAGGCGCTCCAGTCACCGGCCGCCGCCTCGGGCACCGGCCGCCCCTCGGCCTCCAGAACGGACCGCCACCCCTCGACCCGTCCCCTGGCGTCGATCCAGTTGGGAGGGCCGGACAGGTGCCAGACCGTCTCGTGGCCGAGGCTCAGCAGATGTCGCGTCGCCCGTACGGCGCCACCGCGCTGGTCGACCATGACGACGGGGACCGGGATGTCCTCCCCGGCGTCCACCGCGACCACCGGGAGACCGGGTGAGAGGTGGCGCAGGCCGTCGGCGGCCGACTCGTGGGGGGCGACGATGACGATGCCGTCGACCGACTGCGCGCGCAGCCGCTCGACCCCCTCACCGATCGACCTGCGGTTCAGCGCGCCGAGGCTGGCGATGTTGACCACGTAGTCGTTCTGCCTGGCTGCCTGCTCGATCGCGTAGAGCGTGGAGGCAGGCCCGTACAGGGTGGTGTCGAAGCTGACCACGCCGAGCACACCCGAGCGGCCCGTGACGAGCTGGCGCGCGGCCGGGTTGGGCCGGTAGCCGAGCTTGTTCACCGCCGCCATGACGCGCGCCCGGGTCTCGGGGCGCACCCTGTCGGGCGCGTTCAGCGCTCGCGACACGGTCATGGCGGAGACCCCGGCGAGCTCGGCGACGTCGTCGAGCACCGCCGGTCTGGTCCGCGCCCTGTCGTCGTCGGAGCTCGGTGTCATGGGTTCCTCGCCATGTTTCACTGGGGTTACCAGAGTGTTTGCGATAACACTGAACCTGTCAATACCGAGGAAGACACCTTTTCTCCACTCTGCCCGGCGAGCTGAATTTCCCTTCCCAGCCGGAGTTTCTTCCCGAATCGTGACACCGGATACTCTTGACGCCCTAGCTGATAGCGCTAACAATCAGAGCCCGGCAACCGCCCCTTCCGACCCGCACACAAGGGCGCCGGGCAGGACCTGAGAGAGGTGGACATCGTGGAAGAGCGCCAGGCGTCCTGGAGTACGGATGGCACCAGGACGGCGAGCCCGCGGGGCAGGTGCGCCGGGAGCCGGCGCACGACCCCGGCCGGGGCACCGGGGTCGTGCTGACGCAGACGGTTCCCGCGCGACCGGCCGGCCTGCGCACGACGGCGCTCGCCGCCTGGCAGACGCACCTGGAGTCGCTCTTCGCGGCCGTCCAGGGCGAGCCCCGGTGCCGGCCCGAGGGCCGTGTCGGGGAACTGCGGAAGCTGTACGAGGAGCGTCTGGGCTGACGGCTGACGGGCCCACCGGTTCAGCCGGTCTTGCCGTCCACCCTCGCCTCCTCCAGGAGCACCAGGGCCAGCGCGTCGGCGGCGTCGACACGGCCGAGGGAGCCCGCGGCGCCGGCCATGGCGGCACGGGCGCCCGGATCCCGCAGGAGCGCGTCCAGCTCGGCCAGGAGCGCCTCGGCGGTGGGACCGTTCTCCAGCAGTGCCCGGGCGGCACCCGCCTCGGCGAGGTAGCGGGCGTTCTGACGCTGCTCGTCGGCGGCGGAGGGCACCAGGGGGATGAGGACGGACGCCTTGCCCACGGCGGTCAGCTCGGCGACGGTGCCCGCGCCACTGCGGGAGACCACGACATCGGCCGCGGCGAACACGTCGGCCAGCTCCGCACCGACGTACGGCACGGGATGGTAACGATCGCGCAGCCGCTCGGGGAGCCCCGCGGCGGTACGGGTGAGCTGGCCGATCCAGTCGGGGCCGCACTGGTGGAGCACCTGCGCCCTGGCGAGCAGTTCGGGCAGGATCGTCTCGACCATGGTGTTGATCTGACGGCTGCCCTGCGCGCCGCCGGTCACGTAGACCACCGGCAGGTCGGATGAGAGCCCGAAGTGGCGCCGTCCGGCGTCGACGTTGCCGCGCAGCAGATGGGGACGGACCGGGTTGCCGGTGACCACGGCCCGGTCGCGCACCCCGGCGGGCAGGTGCTCGATCGAGGAGGGGTGGGTCAGCGCGATCCGCCGGGCGAAGCGCGACAGGATGCGGTTGGCCAGACCCAGCGAGGTGATCTGCTCGTGCATGACCAGCGGGCGGCCCAGCACCCGGGAGGCGACGCCCAGCGGCACGCAGACGTACCCGCCGGTCGACAGCACCACGTCGGGGCGGTAGCGGGCGGCGATGCCGAAGGCCTGGAGCACGCCGACGGGGATCCGGAACATGTCCACGAGGTTGGTGACCAGCTCACGCGGGTTGGGCGAGCGCCTGAGCTTCCCGGCCTTGATGGCCCGGAACGGGATGCCGTGCTCCGCCGCGATGCGGGCCTCCAGGCCGGTCGCCGTACCGACCCAGAGCACGTCCAGGCTGAGCCCCCGCGCGCCGGCGTGGTCGCGCAGGGCCGCGACTGTGGTCAGCGCGGGGTAGGTGTGGCCACCGGTTCCACCTCCGGTGACGAGCAACCGCAGGGTCCGGTGATTGCCGGCGTCCATGTCTGTCCATCCTTCCGATATCACGACGGTCCATGTTCGCGGTGTGCCGGACTGCTCCTGAGCCCCGGGCACGCCACCCGGGCCTCCGACGAAGATCCACTGACGAGCGACCGCAGGGTCCGGTGAATGCCGGCCTCCATATGTCGGTTCATCCTTCCGATGTCACAATGGTTCGTGTTCGCGGGGCGCACCGGAGTTCTCCGGGGCCCCGGGCACGGTACCCGAGGTCTCAGCGAAGATCCACATTGCCCTTCGTCGCCGGGCGGTCGCGCCCGGTGGTTTCTCCGACACGCCCGGCATCCGGGAGCGTCACTCGAACGGCGCACGGCATTCGTTGCGGTGAGTACCGTATGTGACATGGATTTGACGGAAGAGCATTTCGCCGGGGCGTCGGAGCGTCTTGGTGACGCGCTGACGGTGCTCCGGCAGCGAGCCGGGGCCGGCGCGGAGGCGCTGGACTATTTCGGTGACATCGCCGAAGAGCTGCATCCGATCGGATCCTGGCTACGGCGACCGGCTCAGGCCGGGGAGTGGCCGCACCACATCATGCCTCCCGTCTACGGCCTGCTGTTCGCCCAGGCGTGGTCGCTGGCCTTTCCCGGCGAGGCACCTTCGGTCTTCCCCCACGGCGCGGAGCGGACCGAGTCCGGGTGGACCGTGCAGCGGGCCACCATCTGGTTCGGCGACACCTACGTTCCCGGGTGGCTGGATGTGAAGGCGCCGCTGATCGTGATCGGTTCGCTGGTGGTGGAAGGGCTTCTCGACGACGGCGACGTCTCGGAGAGCTATCTCGCGGTGACCGGTGACCTGCGGGCCCGCGCGATCCACAGCGCGGCGGACCACCTGGTGCTCGGCACCGTCGCCGCGGGAGTGATCTTCTGTTCCGGCAACGACGGCTCCCTCGTCGCGGGCGGGGACATCATGGCGGACCTGTTCGTGCCCGCCGAGCACGCGTACGAGCACTACGGCCTGCTGCGGGCCGGTGTCGTCGGCGTCGGCGACCGCGCCGACATCGTGGCCGAGCGGCTGGCGCCGTGGCTGCCCTCGGGCTACGTCCGCCTCGGCGGGCTGGGCGAGCCGGTGGACCGCTGGCGCGTCCTGCAGGAGGCCGCCGCCGGGCGGTCACCGGTGCTCGCCCAGCCCCGGCCGGTGATGCTCCCGCCGCCGGCGCTCCTGCTCTCGGCCCTCGCCGCACCGGCCGGGGTGACGGAGCTCGACCTGTCCGGCAGCCGCCTGCACCGCGTCCCCGAGGACATCTCGGCCCTCACCTCGCTGACCCGGCTGGACCTGGAGCACACACCGCTGACCGGCCTGGACGGCATCGAGGGTCTGCGCACGCTGGAGCACCTGTCGATCAGGAACACGCCCGTGCGGTCGCTGGCCCCGCTCCAGGCGCTGAAGGATCTCCATCACCTCGACGTCTCCTACTGCGAGGACGTCCAGGACTGGGTCGTGCTCCTCGACCTGCCCTCGCTCGACACGCTCGTCGCGCACGGCTGCGCCCTTCCGGCGCACGTACGCGCGCAGCTCGTCGCCAGGCTCGGCGACCGGATCATCGGGCGGGGCTAGGGCCTGTCCCGTGGATCTTGCCGTGGCGAGGATCGGTCAGGTGGTGTCTCGCAAGGCGGAGGAGGGAGCCGCAGCGTGCTGCGGTGACCGACGAC
>NZ_JBEXUE010000583.1:0-5496 GCF_040614275.1 Streptosporangium sp. NPDC006013 | reverse complement strand
ACGAACGTGATCAGGCAGCAGACCCCCATCAGGGCGAACACCTTGAAGTAGGCCGCCTCGGTTCCGAACGTGGTCCCCGGCACGGTGGCGCCTGCCCCAGCTCCTCCAGCAGCGTGAACAGCGACCAGCCGTCGATCGCGATGTGATGGGTGACCCAGAGCAGCACGGGTGCCGCCGCCGGGCGCCGTACCAGCACGACCCGCAGCACCGGGCCGCGCTCCAGGTCGAACGGGCGGGCCGCCTCGGCGCCGAGCAGGGCCGCGAGGTCCTCCTCGGGCGCGAGGGCGACGACGCGGAAGTCCAGCTCCCCCTGCGGGGCGACCCGCTGCACCGGCGTGCCCTTGACGTGCCCGTACGTGGTGCGGAAGATCGGGTGCCGCGCCACCAGCCAGGCGAACGCGCCGCGCAGCGCCTCCGGGTCGGTCTCGCCGTGCACCGTCCAGGCGAACGGCATGTTGTAGGCGACGCTCGCCTCCTTGCGCACCCGGTCCATGAACCACAGGGACTGCTGGCCGTAGGAGAGCGGAAAGGGCGCGGCGCCCGATTTCATCAGCTTGGCGAGCAGGGCGCGCTTGTCCGCCTGGGACAGCGGCGCTCGGGTCTCCATCGAAGTCCTCCAGTGGGGGGTCAGGTCGCCGGGACGGTCAGACGCTCGACGAGGGAGACGGCCTCCTCGGGGGAGGCGACGGAGTGGAACATCGGCTGCCCGGCCAGGGAGATCAGCTCGAACCGCCGCAGGGTCTCGACCAGGCTGATGAAGCCGTCCCAGACGCCCTCGGCGTTCACGATGACCAGCGGTTTCTCGGACATGCCCAGGTAGGTGGCGGAGATCACCTCAAGGATCTCGTCCAGCGTCCCGTAGCCTCCGGGCAGCGCGATGAAGGCGTCCGCGCCGCGCAGCATGTGCTCCTTGCGCCGGTGCAGGCTGTCGGTC
The DNA here is from genome assembly GCF_040614275.1 of Streptosporangium sp. NPDC006013. NCBI lineage: Bacteria > Bacillati > Actinomycetota > Actinomycetes > Streptosporangiales > Streptosporangiaceae > Streptosporangium > Streptosporangium sp. NPDC006013. The sequence continues at coordinate 4,562 of NZ_JBEXUE010000583.1, read as the reverse complement.
AGGTGCGTCTCCTGCGCCGGCGCCGCGATCGCCCGCTCCCGCTCGTACAGGAACCGGGGGATGATCCCACGGATGGTCGCGCCGGTCTCCGAGGCGGCCCACGCCACCTCACCCATCAGGCCGGAGCCGCCACCGCCGTAGATCAGGCGGTGGCCCCGCTGCCCGATGAGCCTGCCGGTCGCCCTGGCCATGTCGACGATGATCTGTGAGTTGCTCCGTCCCGCGCCGCAGAAGACGCAGATCTCCAGTGGTTTGCCGCCCCCGTGCACACCCGCGCCGGGTTGGAGGATCGTCGAGGTCATCGCTGTCTCCCTAGGAGGACCGGTAGCGCGTGATCGCCGGCAGGTGCCGTTCGCGGAGTTCGTGGTCGCGCACGCCGAGACCCTCGGCGGGGGCGAGGCAGAGCACGCCGATCTTGCCCTGGTGGGTGTTGCGGCGGACGTCGTGCACGGCCTCGGCGCTCTGCTCCAGGGCGTAGGTGCGCGACAGGGTCGGGTGGACGCGTCCCTGGGCGACGAGCCGGTTGGCCTGCCAGGCCTCGTGGTAGTTGGCGAAGTGCGTGCCGACGACGCGCTTGAGGCTCATCCACAGGTACCGGTTGTCGAAGGAGTGCATGAACCCGGTGGTGGAGGCGCAGGTCACGACCGTCCCGCCGCGCCGGCAGACATAGACGCTCGCGCCGAAGGTCTCCCTGCCGGGGTGCTCGAACACGATGTCGGGGTCGTCGCCGCCGGTCAGCTCGCGGATACGGCTGCCGAAGCGCCGCCATTCGGCGACGTCGGGGGTGTGCTCGTCGAGCCAGAAGGAGAAACCCTCCGCGGACCGGTCGATGATCAGGGAGGCGCCCGCCTTCCTGGCCAGCTCCGCCTTCTCGGGGGAGGAGACGACGCAGATCGGGGTGGCGCCGCCGTTCAGCGCGTACTGGGTGGCGTAGGAGCCGAGCCCGCCGGAGGCGCCCCAGATCAGCACGGTGTCGCCCTGCTTCATGGCCGCGCCGTTGCGCGAGACCAGCTGCCGGTAGGCGGTGGAGTTGACCAGGCCGGAGCAGGCGGCCTCCTCCCAGGTCAGGTGGGCGGGCATCGGCATCAGCTGGTTGGCCTTGACCAGCGCCAGCTCCGCCAGGCCACCGAAGTTGGTCTCGAATCCCCAGATCCGCTGCTGCGGGTCGAGCATGCTGTCGTCGTGCCCCTCGGGGTCCTCCAGCTCCACCGACAGGCAGTGCGCGACGACGCGGTCACCGGGCTTCCACTTGGTGACGCCGGGGCCCACCCGCAGTACGACGCCGCTGACGTCCGAGCCGAGCACGTGGTAGGGGAGGTCGTGGCGGCGGGCCAGCTCGCTGCGGCGGCCGTAGCGGCGCAGGAACCCGAAGGTGGGCACCGGTTCGAAGATCGCTGACCAGACGGTGTTGTAGTTGACCGAGCTGGCCATCACCGCCAGCAGTGCCTCGCCGGGACCGACCTCGGGGGTGGCGACCTCCTCGACGTGCAGCGATTTGCGCGGGTCCTTGTCCTCGCTGCGCATCCCGGCGAACATGTCGACCTCGTCGGCGTGCACGGTGACGCCCCAGTAGGACTCCGGTACGGCCAGCGCTTCGAAGTGGCCGGGGTCGCGCTCGCCGGACAGGATCGCGTCTCGGATCGCGGTGGTCATCGCGCTGCCTCCAGGGCGAGTCGGTCGAGCTTGCCGTTGGGGTTCAGGGGGAGGAGGGGAACGGTGCGGAACCGGGCGGGGACCATGTGCGCGGGCAGCCGCTCGCCGCACAGGGAGCGCAGTTCGCGGGGGGAGAGCGGGGTGCCGACCAGGTAGGCGACGATCAGCGGCTCGCCGCCGGGCGGGGTCCGCACGATCACGGCCGCGTCGCTCACGCCGGGCGTGCGTCGCAGCACGGCCTCGATCTCGCCCAGCTCGACGCGGAAGCCGCGGATCTTGACCTGGGAGTCGATACGGCCCAGATACTCGAAGGACCCCGACTCCAGCTGTCGTACCAGGTCGCCGGTGCGGTACCAGCGCCGCCGGCCGTCGCCCAGGTCGGCCACCGGGAACTTCTCGGCGTTGAGCGCCGGGCGGCCGACGTAGCCGGTGGCCAGGGCGGTGCCGCCCACCCACAGCTCGCCCTCGGCACCGGTGGGCACCGCGTGGCCGTCCGTGCCGACGACGGCGGTGCGGACGTGGCGCAGCGCCCGGCCGATGTTCGTGGGCCCCGAGGTGTCCTCCACCATCGCGCGGTCCACGACCGTGCAGGTGGAGAAGACCGTCGTCTCGGTGGGACCGTAGATGTTGACGATCTGTTCACGCCCGCCGGTCAGGTCCATCCAGGCACGGATGGTGTCGCGGTCGATGGCCTCGCCGCCGAAGATCAGGTAGCGCAGCGCGAGCGGCCGGGGGCTCTGCTCCATGGCCCAGGCCAGATACCTGAACATGCTGGGCACCTGGCAGAGTACGGTCACCCGCTCGGCGTCCAGTGTCGTCAGCAGCAGCCGTGGGTCGCGCCCGGCGGCGACCGGGACGGCGACCACGCGCCCGCCGTGCAGCAGCGCCCCCCACATCTCCCAGACCGAGAAGTCGAAGCAGTGGCTGTGAAACCAGCTCCACACGTCGCCGGATCCGAAGGAGAACCGCTCGCGGGCGGAGCGGAACAGCTCCAGCACCGCGCCCTCGGGGGTGGCGACGCCCTTGGGGGTCCCGGTCGAGCCGGAGGTGTAGATGATGTGGGTGGGGATCTCGCCGGAGCGCTCGACGGGCGGCAGCACGTCTCCGGTCGCCCCGGTGACCTCGACCCTCGGCACCCCGGCGAACGGCCATGGCCCGTCCGGGTCGGCACAGATCGCACGCAGCTCGCTGTCGCCGGCCATGAACCGCACCCGCTCGGCGGGGTAGTCGGGGTCGAGGGGGACGTAGGTGCAGCCGTGGCCGATCACCGCCACGATGGCGGCGACGACCCGCCAGGAGCGCCGCATGAAGATGCCGACCCGGTCGCCGGGGACCAGCCCCAGCTCGTCGAGCGAGCGGCGGATCTCGGAGGCGGCGCCCGCCAGTTCCGCGTAGCTCACGGATCGGTGTTCGTCGGTGACGGCGAGCGCGTCGGGCCGCCGCCGCACGTGCTCGTAGAAGGCCGAGGCCAGGGAGCCGAATTCTTCGTCCACAGATCAGGACGATCTCCAATAGCACGACATATGGGTATTCGTCGGCGGGCTAGGCTTCCCCCGGCGACCCGGCCGGGAGGCTAGGTGCCGTCCGCGTCCCGCGACGGAAGACGCCGGAGCCGCGCCTGGCGATGCTTCTCGGCATGAACGGTGTCGTTTTCGTCTTTCCCGGCCAGGGTGCCCAGTGGCGTGGCATGGGAAGTGCCCTGCTGGAGCAGGAACCGGTCTTCGCCGCGGCGATCCGGGAGTGCGAGCTCGCGCTCGAACCGTACACGGACCGATCCGTCACCGACGTGCTGGCGGGCAGGGCCGACGCCGACCGGATCGACGTGGTCCAGCCCGCGCTCTTCGCCCTCCAGATCGGGCTGGCCAGGCTCTGGGCGGCCAACGGCGTCGTACCCGCCGCGGTGGTCGGGCACAGCCTGGGCGAGCTCGCCGCCGCCCACGTGGCGGGCGCCCTGACCCTGGCGGAGGCGGCCAGGGTCGTCGGCGTCCGCAGCCGGCTCTACCGCAGGCTCAGCGGGGCGGGCGCCATGGCGCTGGTCGGCCTCGGCTGGGAGGAGACCGCGGCCCTGGTCGCCGAGCAGAACGATCACCGTAGGGCCGCACCCGAGATCCCCGGCGCCGGCCGGATCTGCCTGGCCGCCGCCAACGCGCCCGGCTCGACGGTGGTGACGGGCGACCACGACGCGGTCCACGCGCTCGTCGAACAGCTCCGCTGGGAGGACGTCTTCTGCCGCCTGGTCGGCGCCGACGTCGCCGGCCACAGCCACCACGTCGACCCCCTCCTGCCGGAGCTGCGCGAGGAACTGGCCGCCCTGGTGCCGAACCGCGCGGGGATCCCGCTCTGGTCGACCGTCATCGGCCGCCCCGGCGCGGTGCTCGACGCCGACTACTGGTGCCGCAACCTGCGCGAGCCCGTCCTGTTCTGGCCGGTGATCCGGCAACTCCTGGACGCGGGCTACGACACGTTCGTCGAGCTCAGCCCGCACCCCACCCTGCTGTCCGGGCTGCGCGGCATCGACGCCCGGCTGCTGGCGTCCGTGCACAAGGAGGACGGCGCCGCCTTCGCGGGCTCGCTCGCCCGCCTGCGCGAGGTGGAGCTCACCGCGGACGGCCCTCTGGGCGACCACCGGGTCGAGGGCCGGCCGGTCTTCCCCGGCGCCGGATACCTGGCGGCCGCCCTGGAACACTCCGGTGCGCTGGCCGGGGTGGAGTTCCACGCCCCGCTGCTCCTGGACACGCCGCGCCGCCTGGCCACCCGGCTCGACGGTGCCGCGATCGACCTCGTCGTCGAGGGGCGGACCCACGCCTCGGCCTCCCGCGCGACCCCGGACGAGAACTCGCCGCGGCCTTCCCGGTGTTCGCCGACGCCCTCGGCGCCGCCGCCGCGCACCTGGACGGCCACCTCGACCG
>NZ_JBEXUE010000582.1:0-5498 GCF_040614275.1 Streptosporangium sp. NPDC006013 | reverse complement strand
GCCACGGATGACGGCGCCGCCCTTCCCGCCGGGAACGGCGAGGACCTGGTCGCGGTCCACATACCTGTCCAGGCAGTCGTCGCCGCGCCCGGTGTCCTCGAACAGGTCGCCGTCGAAGCCGCCGGTGTGGGTGAGCAGGTGCCTGACCGTGATGGCCTTCTCCGCGCCGTCGGCGACGGCGAACTCCGGCAGGTAGTCGCGGACCGGCCGGTCCAGCTCGACCAGCCCTTCGTCCACGAGCTGCATCACCAGGGCGGCGGTCCAGACCTTGGTGGTGGAGCCGACCTGGAAGACGCTGTCGGTCGTGGTCTCCACTCCGGTGTTCCTGTTCACCACGCCAGTGGCGACCTCGACGAGCTCGCCGCCCGCCCACACCGCGAGCGCGGCGCCGGGCACGCCGTGCCGCCGTGCCGCCTCGTCGAAACGCTCCCGCAGGTTCTCAAACATGCCGGCCCCTCAAGCGATCTTGGGCGTGGCACGCACACCCAGGTGGATGTACCGCGAGCCGTCGGCGAGTTCGTAGAACACGGCCGACAACCACTGCGGCTCTCCTTCCGGGCGGCCGACGAAGGTGACGTCGTCCACCGGCACCAGATCGAACTCCATGGGCGGCTGCAGCCCGGCGAGGGCTCCGGTGGCCTCGCCGTACAACGAGAGCCCGCCGTCGCGGACCGTCAGCGTCATCCGGCTGCCCGCCCGCTCGTACACACCGGCATACCGCTCGACGTCGGTCTCGAACGGCTCGGCCGGCGGTCCCAGCACGGGCGGCACTGCCAGGCCGAGCAGTTCGTCGAAGAGCTCGGTGGCCAGGGCGTGCTGGAACGCGGCGGTGTGGCCGCCGTTGGCCAGCACGCACACCACCGTCTCGGTGTCGGGGACCGCCCAGAGCATGGCCGCCTGACCGATGGTGTTGCCGCCGTGGGAGATGATCCGGCGCCCCTGCCACTCGTCCAGGATCCAGCCCAGCCCCCACTGCTTCCCGAGGGTGTGCGGGTTGGGGATGTCCACCTGCGGCTCCCACATCGCCCGCGGGTCGGCGAGCAGCCCGGTGCCCAGATGGGCGCGGGCGAAGGCCACGACGTCGGCGGGACGTGCGCAGATCAACCCCGCCGGGCCGCAGGAGCGCATCAGGCCCCAGACGGGGGCGGGCGCGCCGTCGACGTGGCCCATGGCGGCGCGGAAGCGCAGCACGTCCTCCGGCAGGGTCCAGGTGTGGGTCAGGCCGAGCGGCTCGACGATCTGCTCGCGCAGCGCGGCGTCCCACCCCTTGCCGGTGAGGCGCTCGACGACGCGCCCGGCGATGATGAACCCCGAGTTGCAGTACGACTGGGTGGCGCCGAGGGGGTGGTTCTGCGCGAGGTCCGCGCAGACCTCGACGTACTTCTCGATGCAGTCGTCACCACGGCCGGTGTCGAGGAACAGGTCCCCGTCGATGCCGGAGGTGTGCGAGAGCAGGTGCCTGATGGTGACGGTCTTGGTCACCTCGGGGTCGGCGACCCGGAACTCCGGCAGGACCTCGGCGACCGGGGTGTCGAGCGTCAGCTCGCCCCGCTCGACGAGGAGCATGATCTGGGTGGCGGTCCAGACCTTGGTGACCGAGCCGATCTGGAAGAGCGAGTCGGTGGTCGTCTCAACCCCGGTCTCCACGTTGAGCACGCCCGCGGCGAACTCGTGCACCTCCCCCTCGTGCAGGAAGGCCAGGCTCGCGCCGGGAACCTGGTACTCGGTGATCAGCTCGGCGAGACGGGTGTGCCAGCGACCGGGATCCACTGCTCCAGCCATTCGACGATCCTTTCGTTGTAGTCCACCCGGTGGGACGGACGGCCGTTGAGGATGAAAAGGTGAGAGCCACCCGGGTAGCGAACCAGCCGTACCGGCACGTTCCGCTCGCGCAGCGCGGCGAACCACTGCTCGGCCTGGCCGACGGGGCACCGGTCGTCGTTCTCACCGTGCAGGATCAGGGTGGGCGTGGTCACCTGGGCCACGTGGCTCATCGGGGACTGGGCCGCGATGTCGCCGCGGCACTCGTACGTCTTCAGGAGGTGTCCCGCGTCGGAGGTGCCGGCCATGCTGACCAGGTCGCTGACGCACCCGCCCGGGATGGCGGCCTTGAACCGGCCGGTCTGGGTGGGCAGCCAGCAGGAGATGTAGCCGCCGTAGCTGTAGCCGGTCACCGCGAGCCGGTCGGGGTCGGCGACGCCTTCGGCGACCAGTTGGTCGATCGGGCTCAGGAAGTCACCGGTGTCGGCGAGGCCCCAGGCGCCGAGCGCGGCGGTGTAGAACGCCTCGCCGTACCCGTCGCTGCCCCGGGGGTTGAGGGTGAGCACGGTCCAGCCCCGTGCGGCGAGCACCTGGTGGTAGAGGTGCGCGCCGTCGAAGACCGGCGCCCAGGTGTTGTGGGGGCCGCCGTGCGCGTCCAGCAGGAGCGGTCCGGGCTCGGTGAGCGTCTCATCCCGCAGCACGAAACCCTCGACCGGTGTCCCGTCGGGGGCGGTGAAGGTACGGCTTCGCGGGGTGAACAGCTCGACGCCGGGGAGCGCGTAGGCGGAGAGCCTTGTCGTCTCCGGCGCCGTCACTCCGGGTACGGCCGGGACATCGCCCGACGGGGCACCGGCCCGGCCCGCGGTGAGGTCCGCGAGATAGACCTCTCCCGCGCTGTCCGGCGTCGCGGCGACGTAGGCGATCCTGCCCCCCACGGCGCTGACCCCGGACACCACCCGGTCCCCACCGACGATCTTCTCGCCGGGGGCCCGGTAGAGGTGGGTGAAGCCACCGTCACGGGCGCAGAAGATCAGGTCGTCCCCCGCCAGCTGAGGCGTCGCGCCGGGATAGCCCGGCGCGCCGAGCATGACGTTGCGGTCGAGTCCGGTTTTGACCTCCACGAGCCCGTCCGTCCCGAGCTCGAACAGGCGGACGTGCCCGACGGGGTCACCGGCGTATCCGGTGACCAGCAGCCGTCCGCCCAGCCACCAGACCCCCGTGCAGATCACACCGGGGCCGGTGAGCCGCTCGGGTTCGCCGCCGGAGGCGTCCACCGAGTAGACCTCGCTGCCGACGACCAGGTCGCGGTCGGGCTCCATGCTCGCGGTGAAGGCGAGCCGCCGGCCGTCCGGCGACCAGGACGGCTCACCCGCGTGGAAGTCGCCCGCGGTGAGCTGCCCGGTCTCACCCGTCGCCACGTCCACCACGAAGAGGTGCGTGGTGAGGCCGCGCAGCAGGCCCGCGCCATCGGCCTTGTACTCCAGGCTGTCGGCCACGACCGGGGCATTCCGGTCGAGGTCGCCGTGCGGCGCGCCGTACGCGATCCTGGTGCCGTCGGGGGACCAGACCGCCGGGCCCGCGCCCAGTGCCGCGGTGGTGAGGACGCGGGGCTCTCCGCCGTTCATCGGCAGCAGATGAAGCTGTGGTTTTCCCTCCACGGGGCGGAGGAAGGCCAGCGAGCTTCCGTCGGGCGACCAGCGCGGGGAGGAGTCGCGTGGGCCACCCGTCAGACGGCGCGGCTCGGCGCCGGGTGCGGCCAGCCAGAGTTCGGACCGGTTCTCGTCGGATTCCCGATCTGCGGTGGTGACCACGTAGGCCACGGTGCTCCCGCCGGGATGCAGCCGGGGGTCCGCCGGTATCGCGATGTGATACAGGTCGCTGAGGGAGAGGCGAGGCATGTCCGAACGTTAAGCCCACCCAGGCGACGCTTCTTCGGCCTCCACGACGAACCGGCCCCGATCCGTTGTGTCGTTCTCCAATCGCCTCGCGGGAGCGCCTGCTCACGGCCGTCGAGGGGTGCGTCCACCGGGGTCCGGAAACGGCTGTGCCGCCGGAGCCGTGGCGGCCCGGCGGCACATCCGTCGAGGAGCCCTACTCGCCGGTCTTCTCAGCGAGGGTCACCGTGACGGTCTGGGACTGCCCGTCCCTGACGTAGGCGACGGTCACCTGCTGGCCGGGCTTGAAGCCGCGGACGGCTCCGACCACGGTGGCCGCCTCGTCCACGGGCGTGTCGTTGATCTTGGTGATCAGGTCGCCCTGCCTGATGCCCGCCTTGGCCGCGGGGCTGCCCTCGGTGACCTGGCCGACCAGGGCGCCGCCCGCGTCCCCGGTGGCGTCGGTCACGCTCACGCCCAGGAGGGCGTGGGAGACCTTGCCGCTCTTGATCAGCTGCTCGGCGACGTGGCTGGCGGTGTTGATGGGGATGGCGAAGCCGACACCGATGCTGCCCTCCCCGCCGTTGGTGGCGATGGCGGTGTTGATACCCACCACCTGACCGGCGGCGTTGACCAGCGCGCCGCCCGAGTTGCCGGGGTTGATCGCCGCGTCGGTCTGGATGGCGCCCCCGATGGTGGTGGGACTCTGGCCGCTCCCCTGCGGCCTGCCCCAGCCGGGCGGGAGCTGCTGCTGTCCCTGGTCTCCGCCGACGGTGAGCGTGCGGTTCAGCGCGCTGACGATCCCGGCGGTGACCGAGCCTGACAGGCCGAGCGGGCTGCCGATGGCGAGCACGGAGTCACCCACCTTGAGCCGGTCGCTGTCGCCGATCGAGGCCTTGGTGAGGCCGGAGACGCCCTCCGCCTTGATGACTGCGAGGTCGGTGGCCGGGTCGGTGCCGATGACCTCCGCGGTGGCGGTCTTGCCGTCGCTGAACTTGACGGTCACCCGGCTGTCCGGGCCCGCCTGGCCGCCGGCCGACACCACGTGGTTGTTGGTCAGGATCAGGCCGTCGGCCGACAGCACCACCCCGGACCCCTCGCCCCCGCCCGCGGCGGTCCTGATCTCGATGGACACCACGGAGGGCTGGACCAGCTGGGCGATGTCGGCGACCGTCGTCACGTTGCCGACCGGGCTGACCAGCGGGCTGGATGACGAGACCACGGTGGCGGAACCGTTGAGGCTCGTCGCGGCGAAGGCCCCCGCCACCCCGCCCCCGACGGCCATGGCCGCCAGCGCGAGACCGGCGCCGATCTTCTGCCCGGCGGTGAGCCTGCCGCGCTGCGCGGGGACCGTCACCGGTCCTCCGGCCTTCTCGGGGGCCTCGGCGGCGAGTTGCTCCGGCACCGGGTGGATCAGCGTCGGCTGCGGCCCGGTCTCCTCACCGGCACGATAGGCGCCGGCGCGTGGCGGCACCTTGCCGAACTGGGTCCAGCCGTCGTTCCCGGGGGTCGCCTCGGTCGGTGTGTCCTGCTGCTCGTTCCTGTTCGGGTCCATGTCTTCCCCCACGTCCAACATCCCCCCGGCTCGACGGGGTGGAAGCCGGTGCTCACCGGTTGACATAAACGATGCCCGACGGCGTATAAGCGCAGGTTAAGAGGTTGATCCTGGTGATCGGGATCTTCTGACAACGGCTTTATCAGCCATGCTCAGCCCCTGGATGGCAGCTCGAAAATCTTTCTCGGCCACTCTTTCGAGGCTTGGACGGTCGAGGGGGGCGATGAGCATCTGTCACCCATCGGGGACCGGGCCGCCCGAGAAGTAGCCGCACACGATCTGCGCGCAGCGAGGCACCCGACGTCGCC
>NZ_JBEXUE010000581.1:0-5524 GCF_040614275.1 Streptosporangium sp. NPDC006013 | reverse complement strand
GACCGAGGAGGGCACGCCGTTGGTCCCGGACCAGCTGCCGGTGAACCCGAAGGACGTCGAGGCGCCCGAGGAGAGGTTGCCGTTGTGGGACACGTTCCGCACCGAGACACCGGCGCCGCTCTGGGTGTGCTGTCCGTTCCAGAGCTGGGTGATGCTCTGGTTACCGGGGAACGACCAGCTCGCCGTCCAGCCCGTGATCGCCTGGGCTCCGCTGCTCTTCACGGTCACCTCGGCCTGGAAACCGCCCTGCCAGGAGCTGACCAGCTTGTAGGAGGCCGTGCAGGCCTTGCCGCCGGTCGGCGTGACGGTCGGGGTCGGGGTGGGAGTGGGAGTGACGGTCGGGGTGGGGGTCGCGGTGGGCTGCGGAGCCGCCATGGCCAGGTCGTAGGCCCGCTGCGGCACGAACTGCCCGGCCCCGGCGATGCAGCCGTCCGCCTCGCCCGGCAGCTTGATCCAGAGGAACGCGTCGATCGCCGAGTCGCCGGTGGCGTTGGTACTCGGCGTGCCGATCGCCCGGCCGCCCGGGTCGCACCACTCGCTGCCCTGCGGGCCGTTGCCGTTGCGGCTGGTGTCGATCACCGCGCGGAGCCGGGAGACGCCGGTGGCGGAGATGACGTTCTTGGCATAGGCGACCTCGGTGGAGCTCCACCGGTAGTTGGAGACGTTGACGGAGATGCCGTCCGCGCTGCCTCCGACGTCCGCGGCGTTCAGCCGGGCCGCGGCGTCGGAGGCCGACAGCCATCCCGAGTGCCCGATGTCGTAGTAGACCTTGGCCGAGGAGGAGGCGGCCTTCAGCTTCTTGCCGGCGTACGCCATGGAGGCGTTGGTCTCCTGCTGCTGGGAGGAGCTCATGCAGTTGGTCATGATCGGGAGCACGTCGGGCTCCAGGATGATCGACGCCGGGCGTCCCTGGAGGCCGGCTGCCAGCTCGTCGATCCACTGCCGGTAGGCGGTGTGGTTGGGCGCCCCGCCGGTGCTGGCTCCGCTGCAGTCGCGGTTGGGGATGTTGTAGACGACGAGGATCGGGATCTTGCCCGCACCGGCCGCCGCCCCGACGAACGACGACACCTGACCGCGGATGGTGGAGGTGTTGGTGGTGGTGTACCAGCGGGCCTGCGGCACGGCGGCGATCCGGTCGCGGATGACCGGCGCCCGATAGTCTCCGGCGTTGGCCGCGACCCATTTGGCGGCGCCGGTCTCCGGGTCGACGTAGAACGGGGAGTCGGCCGCGGACGCGCCGGAGGCGACGGTGACCGCGGCACCTGACCCGATCACCAGAGCCGCGCAGAGCGTGGCCAGAACTGACCTTCTTGGCATGGATCGACTCCTTCGGGGGGGATGCATGGGAGCGCTCCCACCATAGGTGGCCAGCCACCCCCGGATACAGCAGGCGCCCCTGCCCCCTCACACCAGGACGCGCTGACCTGTGCGAACGCCCGTCACAGTGGATGAAAGTTTCAATGTCGCGGCTCACCCCCGATCGGTGGGTGACAGCACGGGGAACCGGCGCAGTGTCGGGCTGAGCAGCGTACCCAGCGCGACAAGGGCCAGGCCGGCCGCGCAGACCAGCACAGCGGCCGGGCCGTCACCGGCCGTCATGAGGAAGCCGCCGGCCATCGGCCCCAGGGCGGCGGCCCCGCCGGAGAAGAGCCCCGCGATGCCGGACAGGCGGCCGCGCAGGTGGTCGGGGGTGACCGTGAGCTGGTAGGTCAGGACCGTGGTGTTCGCGACCGGCGCGAGGAACGCGGCACCGCCGAGAAGCACCCCGAGGAGGATGCCGCTCGGGACGAGCGCCATCGCCGCGGTCATCACCGCGGCGACGAGCGGAAAGCCGACAATGGTCAGGGCCGGCGGGAGGGCGGCGTGCAGGCGGGCCGCGGCCAGTGCGCCCAGCAGGCCCCCCGCACCGATGCACGCCATCGTCAGGCCCACCTCGCCGGCGCTCACCCCCTCCCCCGACATCGCCAGGACGATCATGACGAGCGCGCTGAAGACGAGGTTGGAGGAGACCATCCACACCAGCGTCGTCCTGATGACCCGGTGTCCCGCCACCCAGCGGATCCCCTCGGCGACGCCGCCCACGGCCGAACCTCCCCTCGGGAGCGCGGCGGGGGCCACCCGCCGCGGCAGGCGCAGGAAGAGCAGCGTGACGAAGGAGAGGCCGAGCATGATCGCGTCGGCGCCGAAGGGTGCCGTGTGGTGCAGGGTGAACAGGAAACCCGCCAGCGCGGGACCGAGCAGGGTGGCGATGAAGGGGCGCGCGGTATTGCGGGCGACCGCCTGCGACAGCTGCGACTCGGGCACCACCTGGGGAAGCGCGGCGTGCTCGGCCGGCTGGAAGACCGAGCTGAAGAAGCCCTCGACCGCGGCGGCCAGCAGGATGTGCGGGAAGGCGTAGGTGCCCAGGAGCAGCGCCACGACCACGCTGCCCATCGCCAGGGCACGGGCACCGTGGCACAGCAGCATGACCTTCTTGCGGTCCCACCGGTCGGCGACCACCCCGGCGGGCACGTTCGCCACCATGTGCGCCACCGCGAGCACCGACGACGCGAGGCCCATCTCCAGCGGCGAGCCCGACATGGCCAGGATCAGCAGCGGGAAGGAGACGAAGGTGATCTCACTGCCCAGCTCGGAGAAGAGCTGGCTGGTCCACAGGATGTTGTAGTCGCGGTTGCGGGACAGGCGGATCGGCCCGCCGGCCATGTCACCGGCCATGTCACCGGCACCTGCCTGCGCGGTGCTCATCGCGGCGTCAGCCTTTCCCGCCGGGGGCGTCGTTCTCGTCGCGCGCCCGCCGGGCCAGCCGTCCGGTGACCTGGATGAGATCGATCCCGCCCGTCTCCGGATCACGCAGGAAACGGCCGGTGTAGGTGGTACGGCCACCGGCCGTTTCCCGCATCGTGAAGCGCAGGCCCTCGAAGCAGGTCAGCTCGAACCGCTCAGCCTCGCCCGTCGTCAGGCGGAGCCCGCCCGCACCGTCCGCGACGACCGTGAGCTCCATCTCCCCGTTGACGTACCGGCCGGCGCATTCCGGTGGTCCTGACGTCCGCAGGGCCGGGTCGCTCGGCGCCGACAGGCCGCGGCCTCCCACGGCCGGTCCCGCCGAGCGGAGCTCCGCCAGCAGGTCCTCCCAGAGCGCAGGTCCGGTGGCGGCGTTCGCGGTCAGCGCGACGACGGTCCCGCCCGCCGGTTCGAACCGCAGGTGGCAGGAGGTTCCCTCACCGGTGCCGTCGTGCCCGAACCAGTCGGGCCCGGCGTCGTGGTACATCGCCCAGCCGAGCCCCCAGGAGTCGGCCATGCCGAACGGTCCGGCCGTCACCCCCGCGAGCTGGTCGCGGCGCATCTCGCGGGCGGAGTCGCGGTCGAGCACCGGCTGGAGCGCCGGGTGGGCCAGGTGCATCAGCGCGAACGTGACCAGATCGGCGGCCCCGAGGGCGAGCCCGGCACTCGGCGCCGCCACCTTAGGCAGGGTCTGCCAGGTGACCGGCAGCATCCGGTCCCGCGGCTGCCGCACCGTGTGGCCGTCCACCACCGGCCGGAATCCCGACGGCGGCCCGACGACGAACGCCGGCGCGATGTCCAGCGGCTTCAGCAGGACCGCCTCCATCGCCTCCCACCAGCTCATCCCGGTGATCACCTCGACGAGGTGGCCCGCCAGGATGTAGCCGATGTTGGAGTAGGAGAAGACGGTCCCCGGCGGGTGCGCGGTGCCGGACTCGCGGCAGTGGCGCGCCACCCACCGCCGCCGGGCCCCGGAGTGGTCGCCGCCCTCGTCGATGTTCGAGGCCAGCCCGCTGGTGTGGCTGAGCAGCCGCCGCGCCGTCATCCTCGGGCCCGGCCCGCCGCGTCCGGCTCCCACCTCGGGCACGTACTCGGCCAGCGGGGCGTCGAGATCGATGTCGCCGCAGGCCGCCAATGTCATCACCAGCGTCGCGGTGAAGGGTTTGGTGAGCGAGCCGAGCGGAAAGGCGGACCGCCGGGTCACCGGCTCGCCGGCCCCGTACGTCTCCTCGCCGGTCTCGGCGGTGACGGTCTCACCCGCGTGGTGCACGGCCAGCTGCGCCCCCGGCACGCGGTGCTCGCGGGCCAGCCGGGCCAGCCGGGCGGGAAGGTCGACGTCCACGCTCACTCCCTCTCCGCCCGGCCGACGGCCGGATCGATGTGTGCGGCGACGGCACGCAGCGCCTCCAGGAGGTCCTCCGCCAGGCGCTCGACCGTGGCCCGGTCGTGCACGCCGACCACGTGGCGCCAGTCGAAACGCAGCCTGCCGTCCGCCAGGTAAGCGGTGATCTCCAGGGGCCGGATGCCCGGCGCGACCGGTTCCGCCCGGCGGGCGGGCGGCGGGGAGTGGAACGAGCGGTAGAGAACGCTCTCGCCCGGGTCGACCGGCTCGTGGAAGGCGAAGGCCACCCGTGGCCGGTCCCCTCCCGGCGGTCGCGGGGCAGCCGAGCCCCGCGGGGCGAGGTGGCGCAGCGCCCCGTAGCCCAGGCCGGCGCTCGGAACGGCGCGCAGTCGCCCGCGTACGGCCCTGACGGTCGCGGGCCAGTCGGGCGGGGCCCCGCCGGGCGTGTCCCCGAGCACGACGGGGAACGTGCCGGCGAACCGGCCGACGGTGCGGGAGAGGTCGACTCCGTCGAAGATCTCCTCCCTGCCGTGACCCTCCAGCTCGACCAGCACGCGGTCAGCGCCCGTCCAGCGGCACAGCACCCGCCCCAGCGCGCCGAGCAGTACGTCTCCGGTCCCGGCGCGGAACGCCGCGGGCGCCGCGCGCAGCAGCGCGCCGCTCTCGCCCTCCCCGAGAAAGACGGACACCTCACCCGCGACCGGCGGCGCCTCACCCGGCCCCTCGGGCGGCGGCGCGGTCTCGGGCAGCGCGGTCCAGTAGGCCAGTTCCTCGTCGAACCCGCCCTCTGCGGCGTGCCCGGCCAGCATCCCCGCCCAGTGCTGGAAGGAGGAGGGCTCCGGTCCCAGGTCCACCGGCGTTCCCGCCACCGACTGCCGGTAGGCCCGCTCCAGGTCGTCGAGCAGGATTCGCCAGGACCGGGTGTCGGCCGCCAGCGGGTGCACGGTGAGGCAGAGCCAGGGCCGCCGGCCCGGCCCGAAGTCCAGCAGCGAGGCCCGGAACGACTCCCCGGCCGGATCGAGGCCCCGGGCCGCCTCGTCGGCCGCGAACCTGTCCACCGCCTCCCGCACGGCCGCGATCTCCGGCGGGCCGGACTCCGCGGCCTCTCCCGCGCCGGATCCGGCCGCGGCCCGGAGGTCGAACCGGCGTAGCGGGTCACCGGCGGCGGCCGACGGCGCGGCCCGCTGCCACCAGGAGCCGTCCGCGTGCTCGAAGCGCGAGCGCAGCGCGTCGTGCCGGGCCACCAGCGCGGCCAGGGCCGTGCGCAGTCCCTTCTCGGCGGTCCCCTCGGCCAGCTCGACGAGGAGGTGACCGTCCGCCGGTTCTGCTCTCCCGGTACGAAGCCGGACTGGAAGCTCACGGAGGATCCGGCCGGACACTGGCTCGACGAGCGCGAGCCGC
>NZ_JBEXUE010000580.1:0-5538 GCF_040614275.1 Streptosporangium sp. NPDC006013 | reverse complement strand
TTCCCGGCAAAACTGTATCCACCCGCAGTGACAGAAAGCCGTCACTGCGCACCCCCGGTCAAGCACCGCTCTCCCGCCGTACACGATCGTATGGAGGCCGCCGCCCAGGGCGACGGCCCCATCTTCACCGCGGTGCTTCCAAGCGCCACACCCCCTACCGATTGGAACGACCATGTCCGACGAGCACCACCTGACACGCAGGCGACTGATGCAGATCGGAACGGCCGGAGCCGGCGCTTTGCTGTTACCGCTGCAGTGGACGGCGGCCGCGCGGGCCGCCTCGGCGCCCCCTCCAGCGGTGAGCGCGGCCAACGACCTGGCGCTGTGGTACGACGAGAGCGCCGGCACCGACTGGCTTCGCGCGCTCCCGATCGGCAACGGCCGCCTGGGCGCCATGGTGTTCGGCAACGTCGACACCGAGCGGCTGCAGCTCAACGAGGACACCGTCTGGGCCGGTGGGCCCTACGACCAGAGCAACACCAGGGGCGCGGCGGCGCTGGGCCAGATCCGGCAGCTGGTCTTCCAGAACCAGTGGAGTCAGGCCCAGACCCTGATCGACCAGAACATGCTCGGCAGCCCCGCGGGCCAGTTGGCCTACCAGACCGTCGGCAACCTGCGGCTCGCGTTCGGCAACACTTCCGGGGTCTCGGAGTACAACCGCTACCTGGACCTGACCACGGCCACCACGACGGTGTCGTACCTGCAAAACGGCGTGCGCCACCAGCGCGAGACGTTCGCGAGCGCGCCGGACCAGGTGATCGTCATGCGCCTGACCGCTGACAGGGCCGGCTCGATCTCGTTCTCCGCGACGTTCGACAGCCCCCAGCAGACGACGCGATCGAGCCCGGACGGCGCGACGGTGGCGCTCGACGGCGTCTCGGGCAGCATGGAGGGCAAGACCGGCGCGGTCCGGTTCCTGGGCCTGGCCCGGGCCGTCGTCGAAGGCGGCAGTGTCAGCAGTTCCGGCGGCACGTTGCAGGTGACGTCCGCGAACAGCGTGACGGTGCTGATCTCCATCGGCTCCAGCTACCGCAACTTCCGCGACGTCAGCGGCGACTACCAGGGCATCGCGCGCCAGCATCTCAACGCCGCCGCCGCCAGGAGCCACACCGACCTGCGCGCCCGGCACGTCGCCGACTACCAACGGCTGTTCGGGCGCACAACGCTCGATCTTGGCCGCACCGCAGCGGCCGACCAGCCGACCGACGTGCGGATCGCGCAGCACGCGAGCGTCAACGACCCGCAGTTCTCGGTGCTGCTGTTCCAGTACGGCCGGTACCTGCTGATCTCCTCCTCCCGGCCCGGCACCCAGCCGGCCAACCTGCAGGGCATCTGGAACGACTCGCTGGCACCGGCCTGGGACTCGAAGTACACCATCAACGCCAACCTGCCGATGAACTACTGGCCAGCCGACACGACGAACCTGTCGGAGTGCTTCGAGCCGGTGTTCGCAATGATCAACGATCTGGCGGTCAGCGGCGCCCGCACGGCCCAGGTCCAGTACAACGCCGGCGGCTGGGTGGCCCACCACAACACCGACGCGTGGCGGGCCAGCTCCGTCGTCGACGGCGCGCTGTGGGGCATGTGGCAGACCGGTGGCGCGTGGCTGGCCACCCTGATCTGGGAGCACTACACCTTCACCGGCGACATCGAGTTCCTGCGGCAGTACTACCCGGCGATGAAGGGCGCCGCGCAGTTCTTCCTCGATACCCTCGTGCAGGAACCGAGCCTCGGGTATCTGGTCACGAACCCGTCGAACTCCCCGGAGCTGGCCCACCACAGCGGCGTCAGCGTCTGCGCCGGCCCCACGATGGACAACCAGATCCTGCGCGACCTGTTCGACGGCTGCGCCAAGGCCGGCCAGGCGCTCGGCGTCGACGCCGACTTGCGGACGCGGGTCCTGGCCGCCCGGGACCGGCTCCCGCCGATGAAGGTCGGCTCGCGCGGCAACATCCAGGAGTGGCTGTACGACTGGATCGAGACCGAGCCCACCCACCGGCACATTTCCCACCTGTACGGCCTGCACCCCAGCAACCAGATCAGCAAGCGCGGCACCCCGGCCTTGTACAACGCCGCGCGGCGGACCCTCGAACTACGCGGCGACGACGGGACCGGCTGGTCGCTCGCCTGGAAGATCAACTATTGGGCGCGGATGGAGGAGGGCGCCCGCGCGCACACCCTGATCCGTTTCCTGGTGACGACGGCCCGGCTCGCGCCGAACATGTTCGACCTGCATCCCCCGTTCCAGATCGACGGCAACTTCGGCGCCACCTCCGGTATCGCGGAGATGCTCCTGCAGAGCCACAACGGCGAGCTGCACGTGCTCCCGGCGCTGCCGTCCGCCTGGCCGGCCGGGAAGGTGCGGGGCCTGCGGGGGCGTGGCGGCTACACCGTGGACGCGACGTGGAGCTCCAGCGCGGCCACCGAGATCCTCGTCAGGTTCGACCGCGACGGGATCGTCAACGTCCGCAACCGGATCTTCACCGGTACCCACCAGGTGGTCGACACCACCGGCGGCGCCGCCGTCACCGTCACCAAACCCGAGTCCGACGTCATCGCGCTGACCGGCCAGGCGGGCCGTACGTACCGCCTGACCGGGACCGGCGCGCCACAGCCCACCTATGCGCGGATCGCCAACGGGACCACCGGCCTGGTCCTGGACAGCGGCGGCAACGTCGCCTCCGGGTCGAACCTCAAGCAGTGGAACTACGACGGCAGCGCCAACCTGCAGTGGCAGCTCGTCGACCTGGGCAGCGGCTGGTACCGCGTCGTCAACCGCGCCAACGGCATGGTCATCGACAGCTGGGGCAACACCGCCAACGGCGCCGTCGCCCGGCAGGCGGCCTGGGGCGGCGGCAACAACCAGCAATGGCGCCTCAACGACGTGGGCAACGGCCGCTACCAGATCGTCAACCGCGGCACCGGCACGGCCCTGGACGGCATGGGCAACGGCACCGCCGGCTCCACCGTGGCCATGTGGACAACGAACGACAACACCAACAACCAGTGGACCATCACGGGTGTGTGACGGTCGGCGAACGGCGGCGTTCGACAAGAACATTTCAAGAATGAACCGAGGTGAATCGAGAGGCCGATGACAGCGCTCCAGGCGTCCTCCAGCGATCGGGCTTTTCGCCAGGAACGGGCCGCACGCTCTCCGGTCCCGGCCGTCGCGGGCGCTTTTCCTTTGAGCGGCGGATCGCTGGCGGAGGCGAGCGCCCGACGGCCGTCTGTCCCACGACGGCGGCGGTGACCGGCGGGCCGTGACCCGCGATTCATGGGCCGCGTGTCCGACGGACGAGGCCGAGGTGGTGTGCGGAGACTTCGAGCGGTCGCGGACCTGGCCGGACACGCTGGACCGAGTCGAGCGTGTCCGCCTGGCCCTCCTCACCGCGCGCGCCGATGGCCCCCGAGGCCGGCTCGGCGCGCGCGTCGTGAGGATCAGGACCGTCGGCGGCTGCCCTTGACCGCGACGACGTCGATCTCCACGAGGATTCCGCCGAGGCTGGATCCGGCGGTCGTGCGGGCCGGGCGCGGTTCGTCGAAGAACTCGCGGTAGGCCGTGTCGAAGCCGTCCCAGTCGTTGTCGATGTCGGCCAGGTGCGCGGTCACCTTGACGACGTCCTGCAGGTCCGAGCCCGCGGCCTGCAGCGCGGCCGCGACGTTGCGCAGCGTCTGGCGGGTCTGCTCGGCGACGTCGTCACCGACGATCATCCGGGTCACCGGGTCGACCGGCCCGAAGCCCGCGGTGTGGACGAGATCTCCGACGACGACCGCCTGGGAGTAGGCGCCTCGCGGGGGCGGAGCCTGGTCGGTGTGGATACCCACCTTCATATGATCTGTCATGCCTGATTCCTCTCGATGGCCGATGCCGACTCCGAAGGTCGACCTGGTATCGCCGTCGGATGACCGGACCGGTTTTCCCGGCAAGGGTCGTGTCGCGGGTCCCTAAAGCACCAGGGAGAGCGCGCCCTGGAAACCGGTGCCGCCCGATCTGGGGGTGCTGGACCAGCGGTTGCCCGAGGTGGCGCCGTTGTTGGCGTAGATCGACAGTCCGCCGGAGGCGTCGCCGACCACCAGGTCCGGCCCGGAGCCCCCGGTCACGTGGCCCAGGCCGAGCGACCGCGTTCCGGTCCAGTTGCCCGGAACCACGATCGGATCGGTTGACGCGCCGGTCGGGAAGACCCACAGGGACCCGTCGTTCTCCAGGTCGACAAGATCGGCGATGCCGTCGCGGTCCACGTCACCCAGGGCGAGCCGGGTGGCCGTCTGCCAGTTGCTGCCGACCCACGCGCGCGGCATCCACGGGAAGGCGGTGGTGGATCCGTTGCCGGGGTAGGCGTACATGTCGCCGGCGTTGTCGCGGCCGACGAGGTCGGCGCGCCCGTCGCCGGTGACGTCCCCGGCCATCAGGTGGTTGAAGATGTTCCAGCCGGTTCCGCCGAAGTAGCGGTCGGTCCAGCGCAGGCCGGTCGTGGACCCGTTGTTGAGGTAGATCCACAGGGTGCCGTTGGACAGGCGTTTGTCGACCGCGAGCACGTCCTGAAGGCGGTCGCCGTTGACGTCTGCGAGGAGGATCTGCGAGGCGAAGCCCCAGTCGGTGCCGGCACTGACCCTGTCGGGCCAGGGATTGCCGGTGGCCGCCTTGGTGTTCGGCAGGAGCCAGAGGTCGCCACTGCGGGCGACATGGGCGACCAGGTCGGGCTTGCCGTCACCGGTCACGTCGCCGGTCACGACGTCGAGCGCGTACTCGAAGCCGGTGCCCGCGGCGAAGCGGGTCGTCGCCGACCACATCGAGCCCGCCGTGGCGCTCTGCCAGGGGTGAATCCACAGGGCGCCGGAGGGGTCCCGCGAGATCACGTCCGGATGCCCGTCGCCGGTGACGTCGTCCATGGACAGCCGGTCGGCGCTGCTCCAGCCGCCGGTGCTCCCGTACACGATCGAGGTCCAGAAGTTCGACGTGGTCGACCCGTTGTGCGGGTAGACCAGGAGGGCTCCGGTGGTGTCGCGGGCGACGATTTCGGGTTTGCCGTCGCCGGTGACGTCGTCGAGCATCATCATCTGGGCGAGGTTCCACCCGTTGCCCGACCAGATCGGAGACTGGGTCCATGGGTTGGAGGTGACCGAGCCGTTGTTCGGGTAAACGTAGAGGGTTCCGCTGCTTTCGGTGGGGTTGCGCGCCAGCAGATCGGGTTTGCCGTCACCGGTGACGTCGCCGACGAGGATCCGGTCGACGATGTTCCATCCGGTGCCGGCGGCGAAACGGCTGGGCCACGGGTTCGCCGAGCCGGAGCCGTCGTTGGGGTAGATGTACAGCGTGCCGTTGTTCGCCGAAGGGTCGCGCACGACGACGTCGGCGCGGTTGTCGCCGGTGACGTCGGCGACGATCAGGGTGTCGGCGAACTCCCACTGCGGCGGCGTCGCAGTGTAGGTCGTCTCCCACGGATTGGAGGTGGTGGCCCCGTTGCCGGTGTAGACGCGCAGCGCTCCGGCGTCGGCGCCGGACAGTTGGGCGACCAGGTCGGCCCGGCCGTCGCC
>NZ_JBEXUE010000579.1:0-5541 GCF_040614275.1 Streptosporangium sp. NPDC006013 | reverse complement strand
GCCTACGGAGCCGCGTTCGACAACCCGGACCTGGTGGTGGCCTGCGTCATCGGTGACGGCGAGGCCGAGACCGGGCCGCTGGCGGGCAGCTGGCACTCCAACAAGTTCCTCGACCCCGCCTGTGACGGGGTGGTGCTGCCGATCCTGCACCTGAACGGTTACAAGATCGCCAACCCGACCGTGCTGGCCCGGATCCCCGAGGAGGAACTGGTCAAGCTGATGGAGGGGTACGGCTACCGGCCGCACTTCGTCTCCGGCGACGACCCCGAGGTCATGCACGCGCTGATGGCCGAGACCCTGGAGCGGGTGTTCGACCAGATCGCCGACTACCGGCACGGACGGGCCGACCGCCTGCCGATGATCGTCCTGCGGACGCCGAAGGGGTGGACGGGGCCGCGTGAGGTCGACGGCCTGCCGGTGGAGGGGACCTGGCGGGCGCATCAGGTGCCGTTGACCAGAGTGCGTGACAGTCCCGAGCATCTGGCGATGCTGGAGGAGTGGATGCGCTCCTACCGGCCGGAGGAGTTGTTCGACGGCCGGGGCCACCCGGTGGCGGAGGTCCTGGAGACGGTACCCGAGGGGCCGTTGCGGATGAGCGCCAATCCGCACGCCAACGGCGGTGAGCTGCTGCGGCCGCTGGTGCTGCCCGACTTCCGCGACTACGCGGTCGAGGTGAAGGCTCCCGCTCGCGTGTCGACGGAGCCCACCCGGGTGCTGGGGATGTTCCTGCGTGACGTGATCGCCGCCAACCCTGACAACTTCCGGTTGATGGGCCCCGACGAGACGGCGTCCAACCGGCTGTCGGCGGTCTTCGAGGTCACCGGCCGGGCCTGGGACGCCGAGACCCTGCCCACCGACGAGAACCTCGCCAGGGGCGGGCGGGTGATGGAGGTGCTCAGCGAGCACCTGTGCCAGGGCTGGCTGGAGGGGTACCTGCTGACCGGCCGTCATGGGCTGTTCAACTGCTATGAGGCGTTCATCCATATCGTCGACGCGATGTTCAACCAGCATGCCAAATGGCTGGAGGCCTGCCGGAAGATTCACTGGCGGCGGCCGATCGCGTCGTTGAACTACCTGCTGTCATCGCATGTGTGGCGCCAGGATCACAATGGTTTCTCCCATCAGGATCCGGGTTTCCTGGACGTGGTGATGAACAAGAAGGCCGAGGTGGTGCGGGTCTACCTGCCGCCGGACGCCAACACGCTGCTGTCGACGGCGGATCACTGCCTGCGCTCGAGTGACTACGTCAACGTGATCGTGGCGGGTAAGCAGCCGGTGCTGGACCTGCTGCCGATGGACGAGGCGATCGCGCACTGCACCCGGGGCCTGGGCATCCTGGAGTGGGCCAGCAACGATGCCGGCACCGAGCCGGACGTGGTGCTGGCGTGCGCGGGGGACGTGCCCACGCTGGAGACGCTGGCGGCGGCGGCCCTGGTGCGCGAGTACCTGCCCGAGCTGAAGGTGCGGGTGGTCAACGTGGTGGACCTGATGCGGCTGCAACCGCCGAGCGAGCATCCGCACGGCATGTCGGACGCGGAGTTCGACACGCTCTTCACCGCCGACAAGCCGGTCGTCTTCAACTTCCACGGCTATCCGTGGCTGATCCACCGGCTGACCTACCGGCGCCATGGCCATGACAACATCCATGTGCGCGGCTACAAGGAGGAGGGGACCACCACCACCCCGTTCGACATGGCCATGCTCAACGACATCGACCGTTTCCACCTGGTCATGGATGTCATCGACCGGGTTCCCGGGCTGGCGGAGCGGTCGGCGCATCTGCGTCAGCACATGATGGACCGCCGGCTGAGCGCTCGCGCCTACACCCGTGAGTACGGCGAGGATCCCGCCGAGATCCGCGACTGGACCTGGCCGTACTGACCACGACCCCGCCCGTGCCCCGCCCGTGGAGGCCACGCCGGTTTCCCGGGCAGGTCGCCCCCCCCAGCGGAGAACCACCCAGTTTGGCTCTCACGGAGCGGGTAAGGAGGCATCGTCACAGCTCAAGCGATAGGGGAGGGGAAATGAAAGCTCTCACCTGGCATGGCAGGCGCGACGTACGGGTCGAGGAGGTTCCCGATCCGGCGCTCAAGGAACCGAACGACGCGATCATCAAGATCACCACCACCGCCATCTGCGGCTCCGACCTGCACCTGTACGAGGTCCTGGGGCCGTTCATGGGCGAGGGCGACATCCTGGGCCACGAGCCGATGGGCGTGGTGGAGGAGGTCGGCCCCGAGGTCACCGCCGTCAAACCGGGCGACAGGGTGGTCATCCCGTTCAACATCGCCTGCGGCCACTGCCACATGTGCCGCATGAGCCTCTTCGCCCAGTGCGAGACCACCCAGGTCCGCGACCAGGGCATGGGCGCGGCCCTGTTCGGCTACACCAGGCTGTACGGCGAGGTCCCCGGCGGGCAGGCCGAGTACCTGCGGGTCCCGCAGGCGCAGTTCGGCCCGATCAAGGTCCCCGAGGGGCCACCGGACGAGCGGTTCGTCTACCTGTCCGACGTGCTGCCCACCTCCTGGCAGGCGGTGTCGTACGCCGGCATTCCCGACGGCGGGAGCGTCACGGTCTTCGGGCTCGGACCGATCGGGCAGATGACCTGCCGGATCGCCAGGCACCTCGGCTACCGGGTCATCGGCGTCGACGGGGTGCAGGAACGGCTCGCGATGGCCCGGGGGCACGGCGTCGAGGTGCTCGACGCGTCCGTGACCGGCGACATCCCCGGGGCGGTCAGGGACCTGACCGGCGGGCGCGGCACCGACTCCGTCGTCGACGCGGTCGGCATGGAGTCGCACGGCTCCCCGGTCGCCAAGTTCGCCCACACCGTCACCGGCCTGCTGCCCGACGCGATCGCCGCCCCGCTGATGGCCAACGCGGGGGTCGACCGGCTGGCCGCGTTCAACCAGGCCATCGACACGGTACGGCGCGGCGGCACGATCTCCGTCGTCGGCGTCTACGGCGGCATGGCCGACCCGCTGCCGATGCTGAGGATGTTCGACAAGGGCATCACGCTGCGGATGGGGCAGGCCCACGTCAAGCGCTGGATCGACGACCTGATGCCGCTGGTGACCGATGACGCCGATCCGCTCGGGGTCATGGACCTGGCCACCCACCGGCTCCCGCTCGACCAGGCCCCCTACGGCTACGAGATCTTCCAGAAGAAGCGGGACGGGGCCATCAAGATCCTGCTCACCCCCTGACGAGGACGGCCGGGGGAGCGCTGAGAACACGGACGTGCCCCGGTCCCCCTGGGGGGATCGGGGCACGCGTGCCGGATTTACGGCGGATGGTCAGTGAGGCTGTTCGGTGACGAGAAACGCGACGCCGCCACCCTCGTCGACGTCGGCGTCCAGGGACTTGTCGTCCAGCATGTCCACGACCTGCGGGTCGAGGAAGATCCGTGCTCCCGCCGACTCCACCACCTTGTCGGCGGACTCGGGATGTTCGGCGATCGACAGCATGAGCGATCCGGTGCCGTCGCTCTGGGACGAGATACGGACCCCGGTATCGGGAGAGTCCGTCACCTGCGCGCTGAGATCCCGGATTACCTGGGCTGCGGTGTCCGTCAATGTGAGCATTGCTACTCCTTGTCGGTATCGGCACTTGGATTCTTCGCCCTTGCCCGCTCTCATCCGGCCCAACCATCCACCCGGGGTTTCTCGTGGCCGCCGCGTCCAGGCCGGGCCGGCGGATCAGCCCTTCCGGCCGAGCCGCTCGACGTGTTCGGCCGCCTTGCGTGCGGCGATCAGAATGGGGTCCCACGCGGGGGCGAACGGGGGAGCGTGCGACAGGTCGGGCCCGGTGATCTCCTCTGCGGTCATCTCGTGCCAGACGGCGATGGCCAGGGCGTCGATGCGCTTGGCCGCGCCCTCCTGCCGGCGCCCCGGACGGTACGGCTTCGAACAACCGCTTTCTGAAAGTTCCGACAAGAAAATGACGTCATCAAGCATCTTCTTGCAGCTGGATGACTCCATCCCGCGTCGTCTCGATATACTCGCAGGTCAGAGGGATTTCTTGGTTGCGGCGAGGTGTTACGGCGGGATGACCGGCCGGTCACTGTCACTTTTTTGCATCTGAACTGACGGACTCTTGCTACTTCCTGCACGTATCTATATGTTTCTCGCAACCGACCCGCCAAGGAGTGCCTCGGATGAAATCCCCCAAGCTTTCGATGCTGCTCGCCGCAGCCATCGCGCTCACCGCCGCCGGTTGCGGCAACGACGACAGCGGATCCAAGGCCGCCGAAACCAGTCCGAGCGCCGCTGGGGCCGATGCTCCGGTCACGATCTCCGTCGGCTGCCAGCCGCCGAAGAGCAACCCGCTGGAGCGAACCGCCTGGGACGAGGACGTCGCCGCGTTCCAGAAACTGCATCCGAACATCACGATCGACAGCAAGGACGCCTTCCCCTGCATCAACCCGGACACCTTCCAGGCGAAGCTGGCCGGCGGCACGATGGAGGACGTCTTCTACGTTTACTACACCGATGTCAAGAAGATCATCGCGGCGGGCCAGGCGGCCGACATCAGCCCGTACGTCGGCAGCGTCACCAAGCTGGGCGACCTGCGGCCCGACGTCATGAGCATCTTCAAGGAAGGCGACAAGATCTACGGCCTTCCCAGGAACAACTACTCCATGGGCCTGGTCTACAACCGCAAGTTGTTCACCCAGGCGGGTCTCGACCCTGCCGCGCCGCCCAAGACCTGGGCCGAGGTGCAGGAGGCCGCGAAGAAGATCTCCGGGCTTGGTGCCGGATATGTCGGATTCGGTGAGTACAGCGCCGGCAACACCGGTGGCTGGCACTTCGCCGCCTCCCTCTACGGGCGGGGCGGCGAGATGGTCACTCCCGACGGCAAGACCGCGGCGTTCAACAGCCCGGAGGGCAAGGCCGTCCTGGAGAACCTCAAGACCATGCGCTGGACCGACAACAGCATGGGCACCAAGCAGCTCCTCCAGTGGGAGGACCTGATGCGGATGATGGGCGGCGGCAAGCTCGGCATGATGATCGGCGCCCCGGATGTCGTCCAGACGGTCAACAACGACTTCAAGGGCAAGTTCGAGGACTACGGGGTCACCGCCCTGCCCGAGGCCAGGGCCTCACTCAACGGCGGCGACGGCTACATGATCAACCCCAAGGCCACGCCCGAGAAGATCAAGGCCGCCATGCTGTGGCTGGAGTTCCATGAGCTGACCCCGGGCCAGGGTCAGTTCAACTACGCGCGCAGCAAGCAGCAGGGCCGCCCGGTCGGCCTGCCGATCCCCGACCTGTACGGCGACGCCGCGCCGGGCAAGGAGATCACCGAGCTGCGTAAGACGAACGCCACGGTGCCGGTGGAGAACTTCACCCCCTTCGTGGAGGGATCGGCGACCATCCAGAACAAGCTGGAGCCGCCGAAGTCCCAGGAGCTCTACGCGATCCTCGACGTCCCCATGTCGGCGGTGCTGACCAGGCAGGACGCCGACATCGACAAGCTCCTGGCCGACGCCGAGGCCAAGGCCAACAAGGTGCTGGCGAAGTCGAGCTGATCTTCTACCCC
>NZ_JBEXUE010000578.1:0-5625 GCF_040614275.1 Streptosporangium sp. NPDC006013 | reverse complement strand
GCTGGTACGCCGCCTGCCGGTCGAGCACGGCCTGGCTCAGCTCGCCTTGCCTGGCGCGCAGCCGCACCCGGCGGTCCTCGGTGTCGTCCTGCACCTCGTCGGCACCGGTGAGCTGCCAGGATCGATGGATCATGGCAAGCAGGAAGGCGGTGACGCCCAGCGTGATGACGATGGAGGTGAGCACCATGGCCTGCGGCAGCGGGTCGGCCATCCGCTCCGGGGCGGAGGCGCCCAGGATCGGCGGCTCTCCCGGCGGCCCGCCCACGGTGAGGATCAGCAGGTTCACCCCGTTGCTGAGCAGGATGACGCCGGCCAGCAGCCGGACCAGGCTCCTCTCCAGCAGCAGCGTGACCCCCGCGGCCACGAGCACGGCGACCACCAGGAGCGGCAGCACGGGCGCGGTCACCGGCCCTCCCCCTCGTCGATCTGCCGATCCAGCTCGGCGCCCAGGCTGCGCAGGATGTCCCGCACCATGCCGATCACCGTGATGTAGACCCCGAGGTCGAACAGGAGCACCGTCGACAGGTGCAGCTTGCCGACCAGCGGGACGTACAGGTCGGCGGAGAGCATGTCCAGCACTCCGGCGCCGCCCAGCAGCCCCACCAGCGCGGTGAGCGTGGACAGCAGGAGCCCCAGCCCGATCATCACCCCGGGGGCGACCGGTGCGGCGGCGGCCAGCTCGTACCTGCCTCCGGCGAGGTAGCGCAGGACCAGGGCGAGGCCCGCCACGATGCCTCCGGCGAACCCGCCGCCCACCCCGCTGTGCCCGGTGAACAGCAGGAAGACCGAGACCAGCATCACGGTGTGGAAGGTCACCCGGGCCACGAACTCGAGGACCACCGTCCGCTGCCCCGGCGGCAGGGTGGTCGCCAGCCAGTACGTCCGGGGCTCCTCCCCGGTTCTCTCCGGCGGGGGTTGCGGCGCGTACGAGCGGCTGCGCAGGAAGATCAGGCCGGTCATGCCGAGGGTGAGCACGACGAGCACGGAGCTCTCCCCCATGGTGTCCCAGGCCCTGATGTCGACCAGGAGCGCGCTGACGATGTTGGCGGCCCCGGCCTCCTTCGCCGCTTCGGCCATCAGCGTGCCGATCGGTGTCGCCTGCCGCGCGTTCATCGCGAACATGCCGGCCCCCGCCACCACGACACCGCTCACGATGCCGAGGGTGAGCCGCGCGCCGAACGACAGCCGTCCCCGCTCCTCCCTCGGCCCGAGGGGAAGCCTCCGCAGCACCAGCACGAACACGACCAGGCTCAGCGTCTCGACGAGGAACTGGGTCAGCGCCAGGTCGGGCGCGCCGTGGACGAGGAAGAGCAGCGCCGTGCCGTACCCGGTCAGGCCGGCCACCAGCACGAGCACGATGTGGGAGCGCACCCTGAGCGCGATGGCCGTCGCGGCGATGATGAGCACGCCGATGACGGGCTGCTCGATGCGGTCCCAGGGCACCACGTCCAGCCGGAGGTCGGGTCCGGGGCCGTACGCCAGCGAGAAGACCCCCACCGCCGCCACCGAGACGAATGCGATCATGAGGTAGTCGGGCAGCGAGCCGCGCTGGACGACGCCGGTCAGCTGCAGGGAGAAACGTTCCAGCCCGCGGACCAGGCCCCAGTAGGCCCGGCCGGAGTCGATCACGTGCAGGCCCTCCCCGATTCGTGCCAGCGGTTTCCTGGCCAGGAAGAGGAGCGCTCCACCCGCCAGCGCGACGGCCGAGAGCAGCAGCGGCACCGGGGCGCCGCTCCACAGCGCGAGGTGGGTGCCGTGGCCGGGCCCGGGGAAGGTGTCGGTGTAGCTCCGCATCGCCTCGCCGTACCGTGCGGCGAACGGGGCGACGGCGAGGCCGAGCACGGAGAGCAGCGCGGGCGGCAGGAACAGCGCGGCGCCGAAGGAGTGCACGGACACCGGCTCGACACCGGGCTTGGCGGCGAAGGCGCCCCACAGGAAACGCGCGCTGTAGCCGGCGGTGAGCGCCGACCCGAGGACGACTCCGGCGAGCACCACCGTGTCGATGCCCCGTCCGGTCAGCAGCGACTCGAAGGCGGCCTCCTTGCCGGCGAACCCCAGGAACATCGGGATGCCCGCCATCGAGGCGGCGGCTCCGGTGGCGACCGCGGCCAGCCACGGCGCCGAGCGCCGCAGGCCGCTCAGCTCTCGCAGGTCGCGGGTGCCCGTGGCGTGGTCGATGATGCCGACGACCAGGAAGAGGGAGGCTTTGAACAGCGCGTGCGCGAGCAGCATCCCGACCCCGGCGATCGCGGTGTCGCGGGTGCCCGCGCCGAACAGCACCGTCAGGAAACCCAGCTGGCTCACCGTGCCGTAGGCGAGCAGCTTCTTGAGGTCGTGCTCGCGCAGCGCCCGCCAGGCGCAGAGCAACATGGTGAGCAGGCCCAGGGGTACGGCGGTCCACCGCCAGGCGGCGAGCTCCCCGAAAGCCGGGCCCAGGCGGGCGAGCAGGTAGATTCCCGCCTTCACCATCGCCGCGGCGTGCAGGTAGGCCGAGACCGGGGTCGGCGCGGCCATCGCGGCGGGCAGCCACATGCTGAACGGGAAGACCGCCGACTTCGACAGCGCGCCGACCAGGATCAGCACCACCGCCACCGCCACCAGGCCGCCGGACGGCGGGCTCTGCACGATCCGCGAGATGCGGTACGTTCCCGCCGCCTCGCCGAGCATGACCATGCCGCCCAGCATCGCCAGGCCACCGGACGTGGTGACGATCAGCGCCTGCATCGCGGCGCGGCGGCTGGTCCTGCTGGCGGGGTCGTGGCCGATCATCAGGTAGGAGAAGACCGTGGTCAGCTCCCAGAACACGTACAGCAGCAGCAGGTCGTCCGCGACCACCAGCCCGAACATCGCCCCGGCGAAGGCGACGAGCACCCCGGCGAACCGGCCCAGCCCCTCGGCTCCCGCGGAGAAGTAACGCGAGCAGTACAGCACGACCAGCGCGCCCACGCCCGTGACCAGGGCCATCATGAGCAGGGCCAGCGCGTCGGCGCGGAAGGACAGCCCCAGGCCGAGGCCGGGCGCCCAGTCGTGGTGCGACTCGACGGGGATGCCGGTCAGGGCGATCCAGATCGTGTAGCCGAACCCGCAGGCCGGTGGCACGGCGAGCATGAGGAACGCGGCCCTGCCGAAGCGGCGCACCAGCGCCGGAGCGAGCATCGCCGCCACGGCGTGCAGGATCAGCAGCGGCTCCATTTTCCCCCGTGACCCGTCGTGGCAGACGTACGCCAGGATCCTAAAAGGCGTAAGTTTGCCTGGTCAAACGCGCGGACCGCTGACCCGAACACCGTAGATCCCTCATCGAGGCATGATCGACTCCTCGAACGTTCCTGCTGGCAGGGCCATTGACACCCCTCGGCACCGCCGCCGGCGGAAGCGCTTACCCCTCTCCTTTTGTGAGCGACGTCACCGCTTCCTGCCGGTACGGCCGAGCAGCCAGCCGATCACCGCGCTGCCGAGCGCGACGCCCGCGCCCATGCCGAACGCGGCGAGGAGCGACCAGGCGGGGACTCCGGCTCTGGGCTGTTTCGCCGGGCGCTCGAAGACGTGCGCGGGGCCGGCTTCGACCGTCACTCCCGGCGCGGCGGGTGCGGTGGCCTCCGCGGGTACCGTGGCGACGGGGGCCTCGCCGGAGACAGCGGATACACCGGAGACGAGATGGTTCTCCACCGCGGAGAAGAAGTCACCCGCGGTCTTCCTCGCGACGGAGCCGAGCATGCGCTGGCCGACGCCACCGATCATGCCGCCGATCACGGCCTCGGCGTCGTAGTCGATCCGGGTGCCGCCCTCGACCTCGCTGAGACGGACCTGCACCGTGGCGTCCACGGTGCCGGGGGCGCCCTGGCCGCGAGCCCTGAGCACGAACCGTTCCGGAGCCTCGGGCTCCGACAGGGCGACCTCGCCCTGGTAGACGCCCTTGATGGAGGCCACTCCCGCGGTGACGGTCATCCGGTAGGTGTCCGGGCCCGTCTCCTCAAGGCGCTCGCACCCCGGAATCGTGCGTACCAGCACGGCCGGGTTCTGGAGCGCTGACCACACACGATCTCTGTCGA
Source organism: Streptosporangium sp. NPDC006013 (assembly GCF_040614275.1). Taxonomy (NCBI): domain Bacteria; kingdom Bacillati; phylum Actinomycetota; class Actinomycetes; order Streptosporangiales; family Streptosporangiaceae; genus Streptosporangium; species Streptosporangium sp. NPDC006013. The sequence goes on along the minus strand of NZ_JBEXUE010000578.1, from coordinate 1,576 downwards.
TGCCGAGCACGGCACTGCCTGCGAGCTTCACATCAGCACCCTAGGCAATTTCGGGGCGGGCGGATAACAGCAACATCTGCCCGCCGGCGCGACTCTTCGTTGTCAGTGCTGCCGCTCTGACGCACGAGACCTGCCGGGTCAGCCGGGCGCGGGGCTTCCGGCTCGCAGGGACGCGCCCACGTCGTGCAGGTGGCGCAGCGCCTGTGCGTACGAGCTGACGATCCCGGACTCCAGGTAGTCGACACCCAGCTCCTCGCAGTAGGCCCGGACGATCGGCTGGGCGCGGCGCAGGTTGGGCATCGGCATGCTGGGGAAGAGGTGGTGCTCGATCTGGTAGTTGAGCCCGCCGAGCACGGTGTCGAGGACCCTGCCGCCGCGCACGTTGCGCGAGGTCAGCACCTGGCGCCGGAGGAAGTCGAGCTTCTCCTCGCCCCTGAGCATCGGCATTCCCTTGTGGTTGGGCGCGAAGGTGCAGCCCAGGTAGACGCCGAAGATCGCCTGGTGCAGCAGCAGGAAGACCACGGCCTTGCCCGGCGACAGCACGGTGAACAGCGCGCCCAGGTACAGGGCGGCGTGCACGGCCAGCAGCGACGCCTCCGCGGCCCGGTTCCTGGTCGTCGGGCGCATCAGGGCCCGGACGCTGGACACGTGCAGGTTGAACCCCTCGAGCGTGAGCAGCGGGAAGAACAGGAACGCCTGCCGGCGGCCCAGGAGCCTGGGCAACCCCCTGCTCTCGGCGGCCTGCTCGTGCGACCAGATCAGGAAGTCGGGGGCGACGTCGGGGTCGTGGTCCTCGTGGTTGGGGTTGGCGTGGTGGCGGGTGTGCTTGTCCATCCACCAGCCGTAGCTCATGCCGATGGCGAGGTTTCCGGCCACCAGCCCGGCGAGCTCGCTGGAGCGGCGGGAGCGGAAGACCTGGCGGTGGGCCAGGTCGTGGGCGACCAGCCCGATCTGCGCGAACACCACCGCGAGGAAGGCGGCGACCAGCAGCTGGTACCACGAGTCGCCGACGGCGAAGAAGACGGCCCAGCCGCCGACGAAGGAGGCCGCCACCAGGCCGAGCCGTACGGCGTAGTAACCGGGGCGCCGGTCCAGCAGCCCCGCCTGGACGATCCGGCGCGACAGGCGGGCGAAATCACTACCCCGTTCCACGCTTTCAAGGGGGGCGGGGGGATCCGCGTCGTCGATCGCGGTGGAGTTGGTCACGGTTCTCCTCAGATGGGCCGGATCACTCGAATGATTACGTCAACCGGCGACGCCACATATCTACGTCAACCGAGCATGATGACTTTCCCAGGATTGCGTGCTCGCCGCGCTCGCAAACCCCCGCTCCCACCCCTACTCGTGGTAGTGCTGACCCTACCCCGCCAAATGCTGCGATCAAGGAATTACAACAACATAGCCATTTGAGTCGCCCTCGCGCGGCATGATCGAACAGACTCCCGGCTGCTGGCAGGATGGTCGCCCATGGCATCGGGGACGTACTGGACGATAAGAGCGGCGGCGGCGACGGCCCTGGCGGTGAGCGCCGGGTGCGCCACCGGCCTGGACGGCGGGGCCGGCGAGGGCGCCGCCC
>NZ_JBEXUE010000577.1:0-5680 GCF_040614275.1 Streptosporangium sp. NPDC006013 | reverse complement strand
GCCGTACGAGGTCAAGTGGAGCGAGCGTACCGGTGCGTGAGCACCAGGCTAGGCTCGCTCAGGACGGGAGGGTCTGCGTGCCCGGCTGCACCCTGCCCTGCGACGTGGCCGAACCGCCGCGCAGCGCGCAGATCGTCGACCCGCCGGTCGGCGCCTCCGGCGGCGTGGTGGCCGTGCCACTCACCCAGCCGGGCCTGGGCCACCGCATCGACGAGGCCCGGGTCCGCCGCCTGGCCAAGGAGTCGTACTCGGCCTAGCGCGACGTTCCCGGCCGGCCCTGCTCAGCCGCAGCCTTCGGTGATGCCCTTGGGAGCGGTCGGGTCCGGCTTCGCCGTGGTGCTCGCCTTGGGGAGGGGCGTGCGGGAGGTCGTGGCCTGGGGGGTGGCTGTGGGGGCCGCGGTGGGGGCCGCGGTGGGGGCCGCAGTGGCGGTGAGGGGACGCCTGGTGACGGCCGAGGAGTGCAGGGCCTTCGCGGTGACCGTGCGGATCTTGCTCCAGTCGGGGTAGCCGGTGTTGATCAGCGGCGGGACGAACTGGACGCTGGTCACCTTCGCGTTCTTGACCTTCAGCGCCAGCGGGACCAGGTGCTCCAGCATCGGGCGAGGGATATCGGTCCGCAGCAGTTCCTTGGTGGCCAGCGCGACCTGGTTGAACCGCGACAGCACGGTCGCCGGGTCCGCCTGGGAGAGCAGGGCGCCCAGCACGCACCGCTGGCGTCCCATCCGGGTGTAGTCGTCGCTGTTGGTGCGCGAGCGGGCGAACCACATCGCGTCGGCGCCGCGCAGCTTGCGGGTACCCGCCTTGACCAGGCCCTCGTCGTACTTGCCGAAGACCACGTCCTGGGGCACGGTCACCGTCACCCCGCCGATCGCGTCGATCAGCCGGGCGAAGCCCCACATGTTGGCCAGGGCATACCAGTCGATCTTCAGGCCCAGCGTGTAGCCGACCGTGTCGATGAGCGTCTTCGCCCCCTGCCTCTCGCGGCCCCCGAAGATCTCCGGGTGCGCATCGGCGTACTCCCAGACGGCGAAGAGCAGGTCCTCGCGCGAGCCGTCCGGGTTGGCCGGGAGCCTGAATCCGTCGGGGAAGCGCCTCGCCATGGGGGAGCCGGGGACGAAGCGGACGTTCTCCAGGTTGCGCGGCAGGCTCAGCAGCACGGTGTTGCCGGTTTTGACGTCCACGCTGGCCACGTTGATGCTGTCGGTCCGCACGCCCACCCGGTGGGTGTCGGCGTCCCCGCCGAGCAGCAGGATGTTCACCCGGTCGCGGCTCGCCCACGGGTCCTCCTCGCCACCCCCGCCGCTGGTGGGGCGTGGAGTGGACGGGGCACTGAAGACGTCGTCCAGTGCCGACTGCGAGACCGCCGCGTACTGCCCGAGGAGGCCGAACGGCAGCAGTACGGCCACCGCGAGCGTTCCCGCCAGGACCCCGGCGACCGCCTGCCCGGCGCCGGGCAGCGTGCCGGGGTTCATCACCACGAACGAGTGCACGACCAGGACGAACCAGGCGACGCCGAGCGCCAGGGAGGCCACCGTGACGCCGGTCAGCCAGGAGGAGGAGACCAACTGCCCGGCGAGGTCACCGAGGTCGGAGGTGAGCGCGACCCAGAGCAGGGCCAGCAGCAGCGCCGCGTACGCGCACAGCAGCGCCAGCCCGGTCCTTCGCCATCCGGCGCGCAGATGCGCGGCGCCCGGGGCGATGGCGGCCAGCGCCGTCCAGCCGATGACCGCACCGACGCCGGGCGGCTTTGATCTGTCCCGCAATTGCTCCCCGTTTCCTCGCGCTCGACTCGGACTTGACCGCCGCAGGGAGATGGTAGGGGGGCGAAACCAGGTCGCGGGCGACAAGTCGGTGAACAACTCGGGAAGCTGACAAGGCTTTATCCTGTGATTTCGACCGTCCCTGACCTTCGGGGTCTCGCCGGCGGGTCAGGACGCGAGAGGTGGCGTGGGCGGAACGGGAGCCCGCCGAGATGTCGCGCCGGCGATCAGGACATCACCAGGGGAAGGCGAACAGGCCGTAGTAGGCCGCGGCCACCAGGAGCAGGGCGGTGCCGCCGAGCACCCCGGCGATCGCGAAACTCTGCGGACGGGAGGGCTCCCAGCCCTCCCGCAACCCCGCGACGACGGCCGCCACGCCCGTGACCTCCTGCAGCAGCATCAGCAGCGCCAGGATCCTGATGACCAGCCACCCGGTGAGCACCGCGGGCCACGCCCCGGCCTGGTTGACCGAGAACAGCACGAGCAGCGTGATGAACGCCACCACCGAGACGAGCAGCCCGGCCCCGGTCCACGCCATCCGGCGGAACCGCCGCCGGACCGGCGGCCAGATCCGGGCGTTGGCCTCCGCGGCGGGTGACCGGCCGCGGAGCCGCACCACCATCTCGGCCACCGGGCCGACCACGTAGCCGACCGCGGCCAGGCAGAGCGTCAGCCCGATGACGGTCCCCCCGGCGTACCAGGGAGCCGCGGGAACGTCGCTGGCCGCCAGGCGCTGGACCGGCGTGGCGCCGGCGATGCGCACCGCGGGGCTGGCCGTGCCGGGCAGGCCCAGGACCCAGTTGGCCAGCGTCTGCAGGTAGCCGGGCGCGAACGGGCCGCCGTGCACGCGCATGCCGTGGTCGGCGCGGTCGAGGTAGCGGATGGTGTAGTCGCTGTTGCCGCCCTCGGTGAGCGCGCCGGTCAACGCCATGCTGCTCTCCACGAACGGGATCGAGGGATCGCGCGTGCCGTACAGGGCCAGGACCGGTTGCCGCATCCCGCGCAGCGCGGGCAGGCCGTCGTAGCGCAGGAAGTTCATGTCGACGGCGCCCATGGCGCGGGTGAGCAGCTCGCGTACCCCGCTGGGCGCGTACAGCCGTTCGAGCTGCTCGCCCAGTGCCCAGGTCACCTGACGCATGGGGGAGACGTTGGGGGCCGACACCAGCACGGTGAACCCGACGGCACTGCTCCTGGTGGCGGCGATGGGCACCACCCAGCTGCCCTCGCTCACCCCCCAGAGCCCCGCCCTGGCCGGGTCGACGTCGTCGCGGACGAGCAGCTCCTCCAGAACGAGCAGGGCGTCGCGGGCGAGCAGGCCGAAGTCACGGTTGCGGAAGTCGTAGCCCACGGTCCGCTTGTCGTAGACGAGGGTGACGATCCCGGCCCTGGCCAGCCACTCGGCCTGGGTCGTGAACTCTCCTCTGACCCCGGGCCCGGCCCCCTGCACGAAGACCAGCGCCGGGTGGCGTCCGGGGGCGACCGGCGCGCGGATCGTCGCCTCGAGCGGTGTACCGTCCTCGGCCGTGACGGTGACGTCCTGCGTGGTGATCTGCCTGGTCGCGGCGACCGGCCTGACCTCGTCCGGCGGCTGGGGAGGAAGGGTCTGGAAGACCGGATCGGCGCGGAGCGGGGTCGGGTCGAACGGCGGCGGCAGGGTGTAGCCCACCGTCGCGAGAACCACGAGGATCAGGCCGGAGGCGACGCTCAGAACGCCACGGCCGGCCTGGTTACCGATCCGATCCCCGATCGTCACTCGCCTCCGTGATCGTCGTTTCCCGGTATCGTTCCCTCCGATCTTCAAGCGTACTCATGGACGAAAACCCTGAGCGGGACGGGCGATTCGAGTGATGTGAGTGGCCACATTTGTCGCTGAGTCCTGTTAGCTTCGTGCGACATGCGGGTGCTGCACACATCGGACTGGCACCTGGGCCGCTCGTTCCACCGGGAGAGTCTCCTGGCCGCCCAGGGTGCCTTCGTCGACCACCTGATCGAGACCGTCAGATCGGAGCGGATCGACGTGGTCGCGGTCTCCGGTGACGTCTACGACCGGGCGCTGCCCTCGGTCGACGCGGTCGAGTTGTGCAACCAGGCGCTGCGGCGGCTGGTCGACACCGGGGCGCGCACCGTGCTGATCAGCGGTAACCACGACTCGGCGCGCCGTCTCGGCTTCGGCGCGCACCTCATCGACGCGGCAGGCGTCCACCTGCGCACCGACCCCGAGCGGGTCGGCGAGCCGGTCGTCGTCGACGACGTCGCCTTCTACGGCATCCCCTATCTGGAGCCCGAGCTGGTGCGCGCCCCCTGGGAGCTGCCCGAGCGCACCCACACCGCCGCGATCGGGCACGCCATGTCCCTGATCCGCGCCGACCTCACCCGGCGCGGACCTCGGTCGGTGGTCCTCGCCCACGCGTTCGTGACTGGGGGGCGGGGCAGTGACAGCGAGCGCGACATCAGCGTGGGAGGCGTCGCGCACGTCCCGGTGTCCGCCTTCGACGGTGTCGACTACGTGGCGCTCGGCCATCTGCACGGTCGCCAGCGGATGAGCGAGACCGTCCGCTACTCCGGCTCCCCGATCGCCTACTCCTTCTCCGAGACCGGCCAGGTGAAGGGGTCCTGGCTGGTCGACATCGGCCCCGGCGGGTACGAGCGCGCGGAGTTCGCCGAGGCTCCGGTGCCCAGGCCGGTCAGCCGGCTCACCGGTCGCATCGACGACCTGCTGGCCGCACCCGAGCACGCCCGCCACGAGGACCACTGGCTCCAGGTGACGCTCGTCGACCGGATCCGGCCCAAGGGCGCGATGGAGCGGCTCAGGTCCCGCTTCCCGCACACGCTCGCGCTGTCCTTCGAACCCGAGGGCGGGGTCGGTGAGACCGTCACCCGGCCCAGGGTGGCCGGGCGCCCCGAGATCGAGGTCGCCCTCGACTTCGTCCGCGAGGTGCGCGGCGAGGCCGCCGACCCCGCCGAGACCGAACTGCTGCAGAGGGCCGTCGAGGCCTCCCGCGCGAAGGAGGCGATGGCGTAGATGCGCCCGCACCGTCTGTGGATCACCGCCTTCGGCTCCTTCCCCGGTGAGGAGCAGGTCGACTTCGACGCCCTCGCCGAGGCGGGGCTCTTCCTGATCCACGGCCCCACGGGGGCGGGCAAGACCACGGTGCTCGACGCGCTCTGCTACGCCCTGTACGGCAGGGTGCCGGGCAGGCGCGACAGCGCCAAGAGCCTGCGCTGCGACCACGCGCCCCCGGGGCGTGGGCCCAGCGTGGCACTGGAGGTCACGATCAGGGGGCGCCGGCTGAAGATCACCCGGTCGCCCGGCTGGCAGCGCCCCAAGCTCAGGGGCACCGGCACGACCAGGGAGAACGAGAAGGCACTGCTCCAGGAGTTCGCCCCCTCGGGGGAGTGGGTGGGGCTGACCAACCGGGTCGACGAGGCGGGGGAGTTCATCGGCACCCTGCTCGGCATGAACGCCGAGCAGTTCCTCCAGGTCGCGATGTTGCCCCAGGGGGATTTCGCGAAGTTCCTCCGTGCGGACGGGGAGGACCGGCGCAAGGTCCTGGAGCGCCTCTTCTCGGTGAAGGTCTACGCCACCGCCGAGTCCTGGCTCGCCGACCGGCGCACCGAGGCGTTCCGCGAGCAGCAGGCCCTCCGCAAGGAGGTCGACTTCGCGGTGAAACGCCTTGAGGAAGCCGCGGGGTCCGCGCTCTCGGCCGCGTTGACCGAGGCCTCGGCGGAGGCCTCGGCGGAGGTCTCGGCGGAGGTCTCGGTGGAGGATGACCCGCTGGGATGGGCCCACGCGGTCGAGGAACTCGCGGCACGGGAGGTCACGCGGCTGAGCGGTGTGGGCCTTGGCGGCGAGGCCGCCGTACGTGCCTTCTGTCCGGCCGGGCCTCTCTGCCCCCGTAGAAGATCGATTTCACCGAGCG
>NZ_JBEXUE010000576.1:0-5685 GCF_040614275.1 Streptosporangium sp. NPDC006013 | reverse complement strand
CTGGGGTCGATCAAGTCGAACATCGGTCACACCCAGGCCGCGGCGGGTGTGGCGGGTGTGATCAAGATGGTCATGGCGATGCGCGAGGGCGTGGTGCCGCGCACGTTGCATGTGGTCGCGCCGTCGTCGCACGTGGACTGGAGCGAGGGCGCGGTCGAGTTGGTGACCGAGCCGGTGGAGTGGCCGGAGGCCGGTCGTGCGCGCCGGGCGGGGGTGTCGTCGTTCGGGATCAGCGGCACCAACGCCCACGTGATCATCGAACAGGCCCTGGAGGTCGCAACCGAGGAGGCTCCGCAAGGACCGGAGGCTTCACGAATCGGGGCGGAGCCGGGCGCGAAGGACCAGGCGTCGGCTACCGGTGTGGTGCCGGTGCTGGTGTCGGGCCGTACGGCTGGGGCGCTGCGGGCACAGGCCGAGCGTCTGGCCGCGCACGTGGAGGGCCACGATGAGCCGGCCTTGGCCGATGTGGCGTTCTCGCTGGCCACGACGCGGTCGGCGTTCGAGCGTCGTGCGGTGGTGGTGGGTGCTGATCGTACGGAGTTGGTGCGGGGTCTGGCCGCGGTGGCCGAGGGGGCGCCGGCCGCCGGTGTGGTGACCGGTTCGGCGCGGGGTGCGGCCAAGGTCGCATTCCTGTTCACCGGTCAGGGCAGTCAGCGGGCGGGGATGGGCCGGGAGTTGTATGCGCGGTTCGCGGTGTTCGCGCGGGCGTTGGATGAGGTGATCGCCGAGCTTGACCCGCTGCTGGAGGGGGTCGACCAGGAGCCGGATGGCGCGTCGGTTGAGCGGGCAGGTCGTTACCGGGGCTGTTCGCTGCGGGAGGTGTTGTTCGCCGAGCCGGGCAGCGAGTTGGCGGGGTTGCTGGATCTGACGGGGTGGGCGCAGCCGGCGTTGTTCGCGGTGGAGACGGCGTTGTTCCGGCTGGTGTCCTCGTGGGGGGTGCGGCCGGATGTGCTGGCCGGGCATTCGATCGGGGAGATCACCGCGGCGCATGTGGCGGGGGTGTTGTCGCTGGCCGATGCGTGTGTGCTGGTGGCGGGTCGGGCGCGGTTGATGCAGGTGCTCCCGGCGGGTGGGGTGATGGTGTCGGTGCGGGCGTCTGAGGAGGAGGTCGCCGCTCTGCTGGCCGGGCGTGAGGACGAGGTGTCGGTCGCGGCGGTGAACGGTCCGGCTTCGGTGGTGATCTCCGGGGTTGAGGAGGCGGTGCTTGAGGTGGCGGCCGTGCTGGAGGAGCGCGGGGTCAAGACGCGGCGGTTGCGGGTGTCGCATGCGTTCCATTCGCCGTTGATGGATCCGATGCTGGAGGACTTCCGCGCGATCGCCGGGACGCTCACCTACGACTCGCCGCGCATCCCGGTGGTGTCCACCCTGACCGGGGAGCAGGCGACGGCTGAGCGGTTGTGCTCGCCGGGCTACTGGGCCGACCAGGTGCGTGGCGCGGTCCGCTTCGCCGACGGCGTCCGTGCGTTGCATGGTCTGGGTGTACGGGCATATCTGGAACTGGGCCCCGATGGGGTGCTGAGCGCGATGGCCCAGGACACCCTTGCCACGCTCGCCGGCTCGGACGCCAACGTGCACGAGTCGGCCACCGTGCTGGTGCCGGTGTTGCGCAGGGACCGGGATGAGCAGAGCACGGTGATGTCGGCGCTGGCCGAGTTGCACGTGCACGGGGTGCCGGTCGATTGGCGTGCGGTGCTGCCGGGTGGGCGCCGGGTTGAACTGCCCACGTACGCCTTCGAGCATCGGCGGTACTGGCCCGAGAACACCGGCGCCGGTATGGGGAATGTGGCGGCGGCGGGGTTGGCCGCGACGTATCACCCGCTGCTGGGTGCGGCGCTGGGTCTGGCCGATTCGGATGGGGCGGTGCTGAGCGGGCGGTTGTCTCTGCGATCACATCCATGGCTGGCCGATCACATGGTGGCCGGAACGGTGATTTTCCCGGGTACCGGATTCCTGGAGCTGGCGATCCGGGCGGGTGACCAGGTCGGCTGTGACATGGTGGAGGAGCTGACCCTGATTGCGCCGCTGGTGCTGGATGAGCGGGAAGCGGTCGTGGTGCAGGTGTCGGTGGGTGCGCCCCAGGAGTCGGGCCGCCGGACGGTGAACATGTATGCCCGTGCTGCCGACGCCCCGGATGATCAGCCGTGGATACAGCATGCGACCGGTGTGCTGGTGGGCAGTGGCCGGATGGCCGAGATGTTCGACGCGAGTGTGTGGCCGCCGGCTGCGGCGACCGCGATCGAGCTGGACGGGTTGTATGAGGGGCTGGCCGCGGGCGGCTTCGACTATGGTCCGGTGTTCCAGGGGCTGCGGGCGGCATGGCGGGGTGAGGAGGGGATCTTCGCCGAGGTCGCCCTTCCCGAACAGGCGGCCTCGAGCGCGGGCGCGTTCGGGGTGCATCCGGCGTTGCTGGACGCGGTGCTGCACGCCCTGGCGTTCATAGGACTGGAGCAGGCCGAGGGTGGCCGGTTGCCGTTCTTTTGGGGTGAGGTGTGTCTGCACGCGTCCGGGGCGTCGGCGCTGCGGGTTCGGCTGGTCAAGACGGGCGATGAGGCGGTGTCGCTGACGGCGGTGGACGCCGCGGGGGAACCGGTGTTGTCGGTGCGCTCCCTGGTGTTGCGGCCGATCTCGCGCGACCGGCTGGCTGCCGCCGACGGCGGCCGCGGGGTGGATCGGGACGCGCTGTTCCGGCTGGAGTGGACTGTGCTGCCCGATCTGCCGGTGACCGATCCGACGGTGGCGGCAGCGGTCGGGTGCGCGGTGCTTGAGCCTGACACGCTGGGGCTCACGGATGTGTGGGATGCGGCCGGGTGGTCGGTCGCGGTTCATCGGGATCTGTCGGCGTTGGTTGAGGCGGGTCCGGTGCCGGCTGTGGTGCTGGCCGAGGTGGCCACGGCGGCGTGCGGAGCCGTGGACGTGGTGGAGTCGGCGCATGAGGTCACCGCCGGCGTGCTGGGCTTGTTGCAGGGGTGGCTGGCCGATGAGCGGTACCGCGACTCCTGTCTGGTGGTGACGACATGCGGTGCGGTGGCGACCGGTGAGGGGGAGTCCCCCGATCCGGTGGCTGCCGCGGTGTGGGGTCTGGTGAGGTCGGCGCAGTCGGAGAATCCGGGCCGGTTCGTGCTGGTGGATGTGGACGGGCAGGAGTCCTCGCTGTCGGTGTTGCCGGCGGTGTTGCCCGCGCTCATGTCCTCGGGCGAGCCGCAGGCGGTGGTGCGCCACGGCGAGGTGCGGGTGGCTCGGCTGGCGTCGCTGGGTTCGGGGGCGGGGTTGCTGCCTCCGGGCGGTGGGGTGCCGTGGCGGCTGGGCAGCCGGGCCAAGGGCAGCCTGGACGCGCTGGAACTGCTGCCGTTCCCGGAGGCGGCCGAGGCGTTGGGGGCCGGTCAGGTGCGGGTGGCGGTGCGTGCGGCGGGCGTGAACTTCCGCGATCTGCTGGACGGGTTGAACGCGCTGGGCTGGTGGCAGGACAAGGTCGGCCTGATGGGCAGCGAGGCCGCCGGGGTGGTACTGGAGGTCGGCCCCGGGGTGGAGAGCCTGCGCCCCGGGGATCGGGTGACGGGTCTGGCCGAGGGCGCCTTCGGCCCGGTGATGATCATCGACGCTACAGCCGTGGCCAAAATTCCCGATCACTGCTCTTTCGAGCAGGCGGCGACGATCCCGGTGGCGTTCCTGACGGCCTATTACGGGCTGATGGACCTGGCCGCTCTGCGGGCGGGTGAGTCGCTGCTGGTGCACGCGGGTGCCGGTGGTGTGGGGATGGCGGCGATCCAGCTGGCTCAGCGGCTTGGGGTGGAGGTGTTCGCCACAGCCGGCCCGGCCAAGTGGGAGGTGCTGCGTTCGCTGGGCATCCCCGAGGATCACATCGCCTCCTCCCGGGATCTGGAGTTCGAGGAGTGCTTCCGGCAGGTGTGCGGGGAGCGGGGGATCGATGTGGTGCTGAACTCGCTGACGGGTGAGTTCATCGACGCCTCGGCGCGGCTGCTGGCCCCAGGGGGCCGGTTCATAGAGATCGGCAAGCTGGACATCCGCGACCAGGAGCAGTTCCCGGAGGGGCTGACCTACCGGTGGTTCGACCTGGGGGATGTCGGCCCCGAGCGGCTGGAGCAGATGCTGGGCGAGTTGATGGGGTTGTTCGCCTCGGGTGAGTTGCGGCCGTTGCCGTTCACGGCGTGGGATGTGCAGCGGGGCCGGGAGGCGTTCCGGTTCATGAGCCAGGCCCGGCACACCGGCAAGATCGTGCTGACCATGCCGCGGCGGTGGGACCCGGACGGAACGGTGCTGATCGCTGGTGGCACCGGTGGTCTGGGTGCGGAGCTGGCCCGGCATGTGGTGGCCGAACACGGGGTGCGGCACCTGCTTTTGGCCGGCCGCCGGGGGTTGGAGGCTCCGGGTGCGGTGGAGTTGCAGGCCGAGCTGATCGCGCATGGGGTCGAGGTCGCGGTCGTGGCATGTGATGTGGCGGATCGGGAGCAGGTGGCGGCGTTGCTGGCGCAGGTCCCGGCCGAGCATCCGCTCACCGCGGTGGTTCATGCGGCGGGTGTGCTGGATGACGGGACGATCGCGTTGCTGTCGAAGGAGCGGCTGGACACCGTGCTGCGGCCGAAGGTGGATGCGGCGTGGCATCTGCATGAGCTGACCCAGGACATGGACCTGGCGGGATTTGTGCTGTTTTCGTCGGTGGCCGGGACGTTCGGTGGGCCGGGGCAGGGCAACTACGCGGCGGCGAACACGTTTTTGGATGCGCTGGCCGAGCATCGGCGTGCGCTGGGCCTGGCCGGGGTGTCGGTTGCGTGGGGTGCTTGGGCGCAGGACGCGGGGATGACGGGCACGCTGGGCCAGGCGGATATGCGGCGGATTGAGCGGGCGGGGATTTCGGCCTTGACGGTCGAGCAGGGGCTGGCGTTGTTCGACGCGGCTGCTGCGGTGGGTCCTGCGGTGGTGGTGGCGGCGCGGTTGGATGCGTCGGCGGTGGTGCGGGCGGGTGGTGAGGTGCCGCATCTGCTGCGGGGGTTGGTGCGGGGGGTCCGCCGGTCGGCGGCCTCGGCGTTGGTGCCGGCAGGTGACGGGGCACTGGGTGCGCGATTGGCCGGGATGGGTGAGGCCGATCGGGTTCGGTTCGTGCTGGAGTTGGTGCGCACGCAGGCGGCGATGGTGCTGGGGCATGCGTCGCCCGATGCGGTGGAGGTGCGGTGGGAGTTCCGTGACCTGGGCTTTGACAGTCTCACCGCGGTGGAGTTGCGTAACCGGCTGAACGCGGCGACGGGGTTGCGGTTGCCGGCGACGCTGGTGTTCGACTACCCGACGCCGGTCGTGCTGGCGGATTTCCTGCTGGGCGAGTTGCTGGGTGAGCAGGCCGATGCGGCTGTGCTGTCGCCGGTGGTGCGTTCGGTGGCGGACGACCCGGTCGTGATCGTGGGGATGGCGTGCCGCTATCCGGGCGGGGTCGCCTCTCCGGAGGATCTGTGGCGGCTGGTGATCGAGGAGACCGACGCGATCACCGGTTTCCCGACCAACCGCGGTTGGGATCTGAAAGGTATCTATGATCCGGATCCCGGCCGGGTGGGGACGTCGTACACCCGTCATGGTGGGTTCCTGCATGATGCCGATGAGTTCGATCCGGGGTTCTTCGGGATCTCGCCGCGTGAGGCGTTGGCGGTTGATCCGCAGCAGCGGTTGTTGCTGGAGGTG
>NZ_JBEXUE010000575.1:0-5737 GCF_040614275.1 Streptosporangium sp. NPDC006013 | reverse complement strand
CCGGGAACCTCGGTTCCCGGGGCCCGCGCCGTACGGCTCCTCATTCGAGGTAGTCGCGGAGCATCTGCGCCCTCGTCGGATGGCGTAGCTTGGCGAGGGTCTTCGACTCGATCTGACGGATGCGCTCGCGCGTCACGCCGAACTCCCTGCCGACCTCCTCCAGCGTCCGGGGGTGGCCGTCCGCGAGCCCGAAGCGCAGCTGGATGATGCGCTGTTCCCGATCTGAGAGCGTCGCGAGGATGTCGTCGAGCTGGTCCTGCAACATGATGAAGGCCGCCGCCTCCATCGGGACCACCGCGTCCGCGTCCTCGATGAAGTCACCGAGGTCGGAGTCCTCCTCACCGATCGGCGACTGGAGCGAGACCGGCTCCTGGGCGATCCGCTGGATCTCGATCACCCTGTCGATCGGCAGGTCCATCTCCAGGGCGATCTCCTCGGGCGCGGGCTCGCGGCCGAGGTCCTGGTGGAGCTGGCGCTGGACACGCACCAGCTTGTTGATCGTCTCGACCATGTGCACCGGAATCCGAATGGTGCGCGCCTGGTCCGCGATGGCCCTGGTGATCGCCTGGCGAATCCACCAGGTGGCATATGTGGAGAACTTGTAGCCCTTGGTGTAGTCGAATTTCTCGACCGCCCGGATGAGCCCGAGGTTGCCCTCCTGGATGAGATCCAGGAACAGCATGCCGCGCCCCACATATCTTTTGGCGATTGACACGACCAGCCGCAGATTGGCCTCGATCAGCCGCTGCTTGGCCCGCGTGCCCTGCCAGGCGAGCTCCTTGAACTCCGGGAAGACCAGGCGTGAGACGACGCTGGTCAGCTTGTCCTCGGCGAACAGGCCCGCTTCGATGGACTTGGCGAGCTCCACCTCCTCCTCTGCCGTGAGCAGGGGCACACGACCGATCTCCCGCAGGTAGATCCGGACGAGATCGCTGGTAGGAGCCCTTTTCCCGATATCCTCCTCATCGGACCGGGCGGGTTCCTCGTCGCTCTGAGGCTCGAGGACCTCCACTCCGTGCTCGGCGAGCATGCGGACGACGCGTTCAAGCGCGTCGGACGGCAGCTCGGACTTGTCGAGAGCGGCGGCCACGTCATCGACCGTGACGCTTCCGCGCTCCCTTCCCTTCGTGACGAGGTCGGCCACCTGGTCTACCGATGGCGGCCCACTTGGCAGCACCGATGCACCCACGGGAGACAGTCTGCTGTATTGGGTCCCCTAAATGGCAGACCTATTTTTGTCACCGAAGGTAAGGCCGCGATCATTATCGAATTGAGACCTTATTCGGGTTTGGTGGAATCGCCTCGCGGATATTAAAGCCAATTACGCGATCAGCTCGCGGCGGCGCGTTCCCTCAGCACGCGCCGCTGCTGCTCAAGCGCGACCAGTTCCGCGTACAGCCGCTTGTACTCCTCCGGCTCCTCGACGGGATTGGTCCGCTCCATGCGTGATTTGAGCTGATCGAGCACGCGAGTGACGGCGACCAGTTCGAGTGCCACCAGCAGCCCCGCCGCGTACCGCTCCTCGCTCGTCAGGTCGGCGCGGATCTCCTCGACCGCGAAACGGGTCAGGAGCCCTCTCAGGGAGTCGCTCACGCCGTTCAGCAACCGGTCCACCCACTCTCGCCCGCCGGCTCCGGCCGCCGCGGTGCCGCCCGCGTCGGCGATGAGCTTGTAGAGGGCGAGATGCTCGGGAAGGGTGAACGCCTCCCCGCCCATCACGTCGAACTCCGGGCCGAGCAGCGCGGGACGCTGCACCGCCAGTTTGAGAACCTCGGCCTCGGTCCTGACGGTGGGATCGGTCAGGTCCGCGACCTTCCTCGGCCTGGCCTTCTGACGGGGACCCGGCTGTGCCCGCAGGGACACCTCCATGATCCGGTCCAGCACGAAGCTCTCGTCGTTGAAACCGAGCCAGCGGTCCAGGCTCACCGCGTACAGCTTGCGCAGCCCCTGGTCCTTGATCCGGGCCACGATGGGTGCCGCGGCGTCGAGTCCGGCGAGCCGCCCCTCGTTGGTGCTCGCGTCGTAGCGGGAGATCACGCTGCGAATGGCGAAGGCGAACAGCGGCTCCCGGCCGGCGATCAGGTCGCGCACGGCCGCCTCGCCGTGCCTGATGCGCAGGTCGCACGGGTCGAGCCCGTCCGCCTGCACCGCCACGAAGGTCTGGGTGGCGAACTTCTGCTCGTCGGCGAAGGCGCGCAGTGCCGCCTTCTGCCCGGCGGAGTCACCGTCAAAGGTGAAGACCACCTCGCCCTGGGAGCCCGTGTGGTCGAGCAGCAGCCGCCGGAGCACCTTGATGTGCTCCTCGCCGAACGCGGTGCCGCAGGTGGCCACCGCCGTCGGCACGCCCGACAGATGGCAGGCCATCACATCGGTGTAGCCCTCGACGATCACGGCCTGGGAGCGCTTGGAGATCTCGCGTTTGGCCAGGTCGACACCGTAGAGAACCTCGCTCTTCTTATAGAGCGGGCTTTCCGGGGTGTTCAAATACTTCGGCCCGTCTTCGGCGTCGTTCAACTTCCGCGCGCCGAAACCAATGACATCTCCGGTTATATCGCGAATAGGCCAGACCAGCCGTCCCCGGAAGCGGTCGATCGGGCCGCGCCGCCCCTCCTTGGCCAGCCCCCCCTTGATCAGTTCCGCGCTGGTGAACCCTTTGGCCATCAGGTGCCGCGAGAGCGCCTCCCACTCGGCCGGGGCGTACCCGACGCCGAAACGCTCGGCGTCGACCCGCTCGAACCCGCGCTCCGACAGGAACCTGCGCCCGATCGCGGCGTCGGGCGCGGACAGCTTCGAGACGTAGAACTCGGCCGCCGCCCGATGTGCCTCGATCAGGCGGGTGCGCTCGCCCTGCTCGCGTCCCGGGACGTATCCGCCCTGCTCGTAGCGGAGCTGGATGCCCGCCCGGCCGGCCAGCCGCTCGACCGCCTCGCCGAACGACAGGTGCTCCAGGCGCCGGACGAAGGTGATGACGTCACCGCCCTCGGCGCAGCCGAAGCAGTACCAGTACCCCCGGGTGGGGGTCACGTTGAACGACGGGCTCTTCTCCTCATGGAAGGGGCAGAGCCCTTTCAGGTTGCCGCCGCCCGCGTTGCGGAGCTGGATGTGCTCGCCCACGATGTCGGCGATCGGTGAGCGCTCCCGTACGAGCGCGATGTCCTCGTCACTGATCCGGCCTGCCACGCCGCGAGTCTAGTCCGGCCCCCCGACAGGTCGGAGCAGTCGGCCCGGCCCGCCTCCGGACGGGTGGCAGCGGTGCCGCCGGGACGGGAGGGACAGGAGGAACGATGACTTTCCCGAAGCGGTCGTGACCAACCATGACGTCGGTTACAAAGGTAAAGGCGGATTCTCGATAATGTACGCGGGTGGAGATCATGCGATCGGGGCATATAGCACGATTGGCCGCTGTGACAGGTGCGGTGCTCGTCACCGGAGCCTGCGCGTCGCCGGGTGGGGTGGCGGGCATCGGCACGGCGGCTCCGAGCTTCGAGTCCGAGGCCGCCGCCGGGGCACCGGCCTCGGTCACCGCGACCATGCCCGAGGCGACGCCGACCCCCGCCCCGCAGACGGCGGTCGACCGTCCCAAGGCCGACCCCCCGGTGCGGGTTCCGCCGCCGAAGGTTTCCGAACACACCTATGTCTTCCCGGTGAAGGACTGCTCGGTCAACTACCAGAGCAGGCTTCTGGTACTGCCCAAGACCACGATCTGGGCGGCCAAGGGCTGCTCCTTTGTCTCACCGGTGAACGGCGTGGTCGACGAGGTCAACGTCAAGAACCGCTGGAAGCCGTCCACCGATCGCGGCGCCCACCGTGAGGGGCGCTTCGTCACGGTCATCGGCGACGACGGCGTGCGCTACCTGGGCGGCCACCTGGACAAGGTGGCCCCGGAGGTCCGGCCGGGGCTGCGCGTCAGCGCCGGCCAGGTCCTGGGCCAGATCGGCAACTCGGGCAATGCCCGCTCCACGGCCAGCAACCTTTATTTCGCGATCTCCTGGAAGGCCGATCCCTCGCTGTGGTGGGTCCGCCGGGGCATGGTCAAGCCGTGGGACTATCTGGACGCCTGGCTGAAGGGCAACCCCACGCTCTCTCCGGCCGACGAGATGCGGGCCGTGATGAACCGGACCGGGGCGGCTCCCAGGTGCGTCACCCTCTGCGCGTCGAAGCCGACGCCGACGCCGACGAAGAAGCCCACCAGGAAGCCGGAAGAGCCCGATGAGCAGGAGCAGATCACACTGGGCGGCGGCTGAGCGCGACAGCGGGTCAGTGACCCGCCAGGTGGCGGTGCCAGGCGACCGCGGAGGTGTCGGTGAGCGAGGCGATCTGGTCGATGACCACGCGGAGCCGACCGGCGTTCCCCGCCGCCCTGGTGAAGGCGGGCCTGAAAGCCGGTTCCAGGGTGCCGGGGGCACCCAGCATGATCTGGTGGGCCAGGTCGTGGATCAGCTCGCGCTGCCTGGCCTGGTTGGCGTTGTGCGCGTCACTGGCCATCACGTAGTGGGCGGTGACCCCCTTCAGCAGCGCGCACTCCAGCCGGGTGGCCCTGGGCACGATCAGGTCGGCGCTGTAGCGCCCGGCGGCCGGGCCGTACGCCTCGCGGGTGGCCACCTCGGCGGACCTGCAGAAGTGGCCGATGAGCGAGCTGGTGAGCCCCTTGATCGCGGCGAGGTCGGCGAGCGAGCGGTCGAAGTGGCGGGGCCAGAGCGGCTGGGTGATCAGGCGGCCGAAGAGATCCTCCAGCTCGCCGGGCTCCGCGTCGGGGGCGTACCACTCGCGGGTGGTCGCGCAGACCTCGCGGCGCTCCGCCGGGTCGCGCATCGCCTCCAGCACCACGTTGCCCGAGTGAAGGGCGTCTTCCAGGTCGTGCACGGAGTAGGCGACGTCGTCGGCCCAGTCCATGATCTGGGCTTCGAAGCTGACCCGTCCCTCGGGTGCGCCCTCCCTGATCCACTCGAAGACCGGCAGGTCATCGTCGTAGACGCAGTACTTGGCACTTCTTTCCCTGGTCCACGGGTATTTGACCGCCGCGTCCAGAGCGGCGCGGGTGAGGTTGAGGCCGGCGCTACGGCCGTCCTCGGTGACCACCTTGGCCTCCAGCCGGGTCAACAGGCGCAGGCTCTGCGCGTTGCCCTCGAAGCCGCCGCACCCGGCGGCGAGTTCGTTGAGCGCCGTCTCCCCGTTGTGGCCGAACGGCGGGTGGCCGAGGTCATGGGCCAGGCAGGCGGTCTCCACCAGGTCGGGGTTCCTGCCCAGCGCCTCACCCATCTCCCGGCCGATCTGCGCGCACTCCAGAGAGTGGGTAAGGCGGGTTCGAGGGATGTGCTGGCCGCTGCCGAAGGTCTCTCCCGGGCCGACGACCTGGGTCTTGGCGGCGAGCCGCCGCAGCCCGGCGCTGTGCAGCACGCGTGCCCGATCACGCCCGAACGGGTTTCTGCCGGGGTTGCCGGGAGGTTCCGGCACCCACCTGACCTGGTCGTGTTCGTCATAGCCATGCATAAGTGCAGTGATTTTATCCGCGATAGGAGAGCACTATGCGGAACGGCGAGAAAACACCTGGTTACCGGGACCCGTGACCTTTGCCCCGGCTCGTACCGGACCTCGAGGCCGCCCCGGTGCGGTGGGACGACCACGGGGTCCGACTCCGCGGGTGTCGCCTCCGGCGGTGCCGGAGGGGGCACAACCCCGAACTTTACGGGGGGATTCACAGGGGAGATAGGAAGAGGGTGGTGTGGGGGGAGATGGG
>NZ_JBEXUE010000574.1:0-5739 GCF_040614275.1 Streptosporangium sp. NPDC006013 | reverse complement strand
AGCCCGTCCATCTTGGGGAGCATCAGGTCGAGCACCATCAGGTCCGGCGGGTTGGACAGCGCGCGCCTGAGCGCCTCGGCGCCGTCTCCGACGCAGGCCCGAGCCCGTCGTGCAGGTCGCGCCTCAGCCTGCGCCGCTCCTCCTCGCGGGCCATCACCAGCCGCTCCCGCGAGCGCCGCAGGTCGGCGGAGAGCCGTACGGCGTGCACGGCCACCGAGATCTGCCTGGCCAGGTCGCCGAGGACGCGCAGGTCGCGGGGGCCGAACCCGCTCTCTCCCGGCCTGGGCGACAGGATGAGGTCGCCGGCCCGCTCGCCGTTGTGCGTCAGTGGCAGCCGTACGAGCTCCCCTGCGGGCGTGCCGGACGCGTACCGCGTGCCCCCGGCCGTCTCGACCGCCGCGTACGGCAGGCGCAGTGCCTCGGCGACCGACCGGGCGACCCCCGGCAGCACGGTGCCCGGTTCGGCGGTGCTCTCCAGCCTGCGGCCCAGGCGGGTGAGCGCCGCGTACGGATCGTCACGCTCCCCGTACATCAGCAGGTTGACCCAGCCCTGCAGCCGTTCCCGCAGCGGCGCGAAGGCGAGGGCCACGAGCCCGGCGGCCAGGATCGAGATCGGCAGGTCCCCGGCGGGGAAGAGCGCGCCGAGGTAGCCGACCACGAGCACGTACCCGCCGGTCACGCACCCCGACAGCAGCGCGTAGACCAGCGTCCGGTTGATCACCAGGTCGATGTCGAAGAGCCGGTGGCGCAGGATCGCGACGCAGATGGCGACCGGCAGGAGGGTCACGCCGACTCCGCCGACCAGCTCCCACGGGGTGTTGGTCATGGGCCAGATGGAGCCGGGGACGTCGTCGGTCAGCCCGGCCGCCAACCTGGCCGCGACGACCACCACCTCGATGCCGACCGCGTAGACCAGCCAGGCGACCTGGCGGCGCTCCTGGCCGCCGCTCCGAAGAGTCCGCGCGCCCAGCCCCAGCGCGCCCACGAAGAACACCACGGCGAACAGGGCGGTCATCGCCGTCTCCACCACCGGTGCCACGTCCGCGAGACCGGCCACTCCGAGCGGGTTGACCACGCCGCTGCCCTCGGCGACCTGGCTGTTCTCACCGGGCCGGAACGCGCCGGCCACCATGGTCACCGCTCCTGCGGCGGTGGCGCCGATCACCAGCCGGCGCGCTCCCGCCGAGGACAGCCGCCCATCGGGGAAGAACAGCGGGATCAGGCAGGCCGACAGGTTCGCCGGCACCCAGAGCCAGGTCTGCGGCCAGGCCAGGGCTTCGGCCAGTGGCAGCCCGGGACGGGTGACGAGGCCGAGGATCGCGTACTGCCCGCAGAACTCCATGAGCGCGAAGCAGAACGCGCTCACCGTCAACAGCCGGCCCACTCCGTGCTCGGGACGGCGCGAACCGATGAGGCCGCCCGCCAGCGCGCAGGCCGCCACGAACAGCAGGTGGGACAGGGTGAGCGGATTCGTCCCGTTGAGAACGGCCAGGACGACGGCGAGCACGGTCAGCACCAGGGTCAGGGCGCACCATGACCACGCGATGCGCGCCGCTGCCGCCGCCACTGTGCCTCCCGAGCCGGTCGCCACACCGTATCCGGCCCGGGGGACGATGTCTCGGGGTGGGACTCGCCGATCAAAGGAGCGGCCCCCGGGGTCAGATTCCCTGGGGGAGCCGGAACAGCCGGCCCGGGTCGCGGGCGGCCTTGATCTGGGCGAGCCTGGTGGCGTTCGCCCCGTAGTAGGCCGCGCGCCAGCCGCCGAGCTCGGGGTCGATGTAGTTGACGTAGGCGTGGTCGCCGAAGTGGGGTCGCATCGCCGCGTGCGCGGTCCTGGCCCAGGCGGCCGCTCCGGCGCGGTGGGCGTAGTACTGCACGCTGTAGAGGGCGGCCCGGTGCGGGAAGGCGGTGGCGTCGGGGCGGATCCGGGAGACGGCGCCGCCGAGGGCGTCCAGCAGCACGGTGTGGTTGCCGGGGCGGGCGACCTGGGCGACCAGGGTCCTGGCCCCGGCCTCGGAGAGCGGGCGGTAGGCCATGTGCGACTTGGCGGTGAAGGTGTCCCTGGACA
Source organism: Streptosporangium sp. NPDC006013 (assembly GCF_040614275.1). Taxonomy (NCBI): domain Bacteria; kingdom Bacillati; phylum Actinomycetota; class Actinomycetes; order Streptosporangiales; family Streptosporangiaceae; genus Streptosporangium; species Streptosporangium sp. NPDC006013. Next base: position 3,671 of record NZ_JBEXUE010000574.1, on the reverse strand, counting down.
GCCGCCCGCCCCTGGTCTGCCCCGGCAGGGACCCGCCCAGGTGGCACTGGGTGACCGAGAGCGAGCCGCAACCCGCCATGGTCAGCATGGCCTGGCGGTAGGAGGTCTGCCGGACGTAGCTCGACGAGGGCGACCCGGCCGCGTCGGCCAGCCGGTCGAGCAGCCGCTCGCAGTCGGCCCTGCCGCCGAGGTAGAGCCCGACGACCTGCACGTCCATCCCGCCGTCGCGGCTGAGATGCATGCCCGACCACAGGGCGTCCGGGGCCGAGGGGCCCCACGCCTGCCAGGCGCGCAGTGCCCTGGCCGCCTTCGACCACGGCCAGTGCAGGAAGAACACCGTGACCTCGCGGGCCGGGTGGGTCCGGAACTCGAAGGAGACCGCCACGCCGAGGTTGCCCCCGCCGCCGCCCCGGGAGGCCCAGTACAGGTCGGCGTTGTGGTTCGCGTCGCAGGTCAGCAACTGTCCATCGGCCGTGACGATCTGGACGGACTCCATCACGTCGCAGGTCAGGCCGTACTTCCTGGAGACCACGCCGATGCCGCCGCCCAGGGCCAGCCCGCTCACCCCGACCGTGGCGCAGGTTCCGGCGGGGATGCTGACCCCGCTCGCGGCGAGCCTGTCGTAGACGTCGATCAGCTTGGCGCCCGCCCCGACCCTCGCCCGCCCGGCGGTGTGGCTCACCTTGCTCATCCGGGACACGTCCAGGACCAGGCCGGTCCCGGTGGACCAGCCCGCGTAGGAGTGCCCGCCGGACCGCACGGCCAGCGGCACGTTCAGCCGGCGCGCGAAGCCGACGCACTCGGCGACGTCGGAGGGGTCGGCGCAGTAGGCCACGCCCGCGGGCCGCACCGCGTCGAAGGTGGGGTTGAACAGCCGGCGTGCGCTGTCGTACGAGGCGTCGCCAGGCCGGACGACCTTGCCGGCCAGCCCGTCGGCCAGGGCCCGCCAGTCGGCGGGGCGCGGGCCGCTCGCGGCGCCCGTGGTATCCCGGCCGGTCACGCCGGTGGCGCCCAGGGCGGGTGTGCCCTGAGCGCCCAGTGCCAGAGCGGCCAGGCCGCCGGTACGAAGGAATGCCCGCCTGTCAGGAGCGGTCCGCATGCGTTCTCCCCGAGGTTCCGTGTCGACTACCCGATAGGACGACCGCATCCGTCATCTGGTTGGTCACATTCACATCACCGTTCGTGCGACGGGTCTCGACGGGGTCAGGTCCCCTGCACCACGCGCAGTGCGAGGGCGGGGCACATCTCGACGGCCCTGCGGGCCATCCGCCGGAACTGGGCGGGTACGGTGTCGCGGCCGAACACCGGGTAGCCGTGCTCGTCGAGCCGGACGAGGTCGGGGGCGAGCCGGGCGCACAGGCCGTGGCCCTGGCAGCGGGTCCAGTCCACGGTCAGCTTCACCTCGGGCTCGTTCTCCTGCGGGGGCAGGGGGAGCACGCCGTGCACCGGGCGCCCGCAGGTGCCGTGCAGGAGGTGTTCCTCGATGTCGTCGGGGAAGGCGTCCAGCGCCGACAGCACGAACCTGGCCGTACCGTCGGGGTGGAAGCACGCGCCCCTGCCCTTGACGCTCGCCGCCCTGGCGCGCAGTTCGTCCAGGGCGGCGGCGGAGCCGCCCATGACCTCGGCCATCGACTGCGCGACGCCCGGGAGGCCGAGACGGCACGGACCGCACTGCCCCGACGACTGGGCGGCCAGGTATCTCGCCACCCTGACCGTCTCGCCCAGCGGGCAGGTCTCCCCGCCGAGCGGCACGATGATCCCGGCGCCGAGCTGGCCGCCCGCCTCGGCGATGCCCTGCCGGGAGACGGTCGCCACGGCCGCGGCGTCCGCGTGGAGCCACGCGCCGTGGTAGCCGCCGACCAGCACGCCGTCGCCGGTGGAGGCCTGGCAGGCGTCCAGGACGGCGTAGAGCGGCGTGCCGGTCGCGACCTCGACGACGGCCGGGGCCTTGGCCGAACCTCCCACGGTGAGCAGCACCGTGCCGGGCTCGCGCGCCGTGCCGACGTCGGCGTACCGCTCGGCGCCCAGGGTCGCGAGGACCGCGAGCTGGGCGTAGGTCTCGGCGTTGGACAGCAGGGTGGGCAGCCCGTTCACCCCGCTCTCGACGGCCCTGACCTTGCGGCCCGGCGGCTCTCCGACCTGCCCGTTCACCGACCTGACCAGGGCGCCGCCCTCGCCGGAGATGAACCGTTCGACGATGCCGGCCACCCGGACCTGGTCGCCGATGCCCCGCTCCTCGACCGCGGCGGTGACGGAGGTCTGGCCCATGCCGCCCTCGACCGTCGCGATCACGACCTGCTTGGCGCCGATCGCGCCCGCCGCGAGCAGCGCACCCTCGATGACCAGGTGGGGGGTTCTGGTGAGCAGCATCGTGTCCTTGCTGCTGGCCGGCTCGCCCTCGGCCGCGTTGACCAGGACGATCTTCTCCGGCTTCTTGTCCATCACCGCGCGGACCTTGCGGGCGAAGGGGAAGGCGGCCCCGCCCCGCCCGCGCATGTCCACCTCGTCGGCCAGCGCCGCCAGCTCCTCGCCGGACATGCCGGGCGCCGTGCCGTGCATGTCGCGGTGGGCCGCGAGGTCCATCCTGCGGCAGTCCTCCAGCCCGGCGGTCAGCCGGGCCGGCCCCAGCTGCCGGACCGGGGGAACGCGGTAAGGGATCATCCAACGCCTCCGATGCGGCGAAGCTCCGGTGGGTTCTCGCGCACCTGGCGCGGAATGCGGCCGATGATGCTCGTGGGCGGGGTCAGCTCCACGGCGGCGGGCGCCTCCACGGCGGCCTCCTCGCGTACCGGGATCTGCCCGGGCTGCAGCTCGGAGATCACCCTGATCAGCAGGGCCGCGCCCACCGCGACCAGGCAGATCACGTAGCTCCAGGTCACCCACTCGGCGGGACGGCGGCCCGCGGTCAGCCCGTGCAGGACCGCCAGCGGCCACGCCAGGTAGGCGGAGCCGTGCAGCAGCCGCCAGAGCCACGGCCTGTTGTTCTCCGCGAACCTGGCCCGGGCGACCCCGGTGAGGAAGACGAGGATCATCAGATCGGAGGCGATGGCGCCGAAACCGATGTACAGCCCCTGGCCGCCGGTGGCCAGCGGGACCACGGCGGAGGCGGGAGAGGTCCTGCTTTCGATGATCTTCATGGCGACGTGGATGCCCAGGGAGCCCATACCGATCATGGCGGTGGCCCGGTGCACGAACTGGGAGCGGATCCGGCCCAGGACGGGCAGCACGATCCGGTCGGCCGACAGCAGGCCGAGTGCCACGGTCGCGGTGAACGACACGAGGGCGATCACGCCCCCGAAGAACGAGAAGACCCCACGGATGGTCGCGGCCATCTCCATGCCGGGCCCGGTCCGCCCGAGCATGAGCAGGCCGACCACGGAGACCGTGATCGTGGCACCGAGACCGATCCTGGCGGGTCTTCGGTCGAGACTTGTCCCGGCCTCCGAGCGGGTGTGTCGCGGAGTCCGTCTGTTACCCACCTGTTGCTCCTGTCTGCGAAGCGGCTCGACGACGTCTGCGTGCGAGGGAGATGGACTCTGGTACTGCGAGATGCCGCTCCCCGGCCTCCGCGGGGGTGTGGAAGAGGCGCGGAGACGGGCGGACAACGGCACGCCTCCGTCGTTCGTGCCGGTGATGTACGTGGGCACCGACGGCAAGCTGCGCGGCCAGTT
>NZ_JBEXUE010000573.1:0-5760 GCF_040614275.1 Streptosporangium sp. NPDC006013 | reverse complement strand
CTCCGTTGATAGCGGCGGAGGAGCGGCTCACCGCGGCCTTGAGGTCGATGAGCGGAGCATGGCGGCGAAGCTCCACCAGGGTCAGCAGGCACCCGGACACCAGCGCCACGAGGAAGGACGCGATGGTCAGCGTGTTCGTCCAGCCCCACTCGCCGCCGCGGTCGAGCCCGACCAGCAGGGCGACGATGAAGCAGGTGAGCAGCACCGCACCGGGGAAGTCGATCCGCTGCGCGCGCTCGCGCCGGGGCGGCGCCGGGACCGCCAGCAGCAGGGCGGCCACCGCGACCACACCCGCGAACGCCGAGACGGCGAACAACCCGTGGAAGCCCCACAACCGGGAGATCAGCCCGGCGGCCGGCAGCCCGAGCGCGCCGCCGACCCCCATCATCGCGCTGACGGAGGCGATGGCGGAGGCACGGCGGTTCGGCTCCAGGACCACCCCCACCAGGCTCATCCCGAGCGGGATCGTCGCGCTGGAGATCCCCTGGAGCGCCCGCCCGGCGATGAGGACGCCTATGTCGTCGCTCATCACGCACATCAGGGACCCGAGGATCATCGCGCCGAGCGCCACGATCATCATCCTGCGCATCCCGAACTGGTCACCCAGCCTGCCCAGCACCGGGTGCGACACCGCGCCGGCGATGACCGTCGCGGTGACCAGCCAGGTGGCGACGGAGGGCGTGACCCCCAGGCGGCCGGGCAGTTCGGGCAGCACCGGGACGACCAGCGTCTGGTTGAGCGTGGTCACCAAGGTCGCGAAGGCGACGACGAGGACCACCCGCAACGGGTGCTTCACCACGGTGGGGGCCGGATCCGGAGCGCGTGTCGAATCCCCGCTGCCGGGCCCGGTCAAGATCTGGTGAGTGGTCATATCGGCCTTCGGTCTCCTTCGTTCGCCGGATCGAGCGATTTCCCTCGCCCGCATCGGTCCGATCCCACGGTGTCGGCGCCCCGGGTGCCCCACAACTCGTCCTCCCGGCGAGCGGGACGGGCTTTCTCACCGCTCGATCCCGACGGGAGGCCGGAGACCGGAGAGCGGTGTTTCGCGGAACGCGTTGCCGTGACTTGCGAAACGAGGTCCCGGTCAGTGGGAAAGGGGCGGTGTCGCACATCGTCGGCTTCGCATGATGAGGATCCCGCGGGCAGGAAGATTCGGCCCGGGCGCATTGGACGGCAAGGGAGACTTCATGACGTCGCTACACACCGCCGGTGACGACGAGATTCGAGTGATCGAGGCGGCCCCACCTCCGACCCGTTATGCCCGGGGCTGGCACTGCCTGGGCCTGGCGAACGAGTTCAGGGACGGCAAGCCGCACAAGATCGAGGCATTCGGCACCAAGCTGGTGGTGTTCGCCGACAGCACCGGCAAGCTGAACGTCCTCAACGCCTACTGCCCGCACATGGGCGGCGACCTCAGCCAGGGGGAGGTCAAGGGCGACGCGATCGCCTGTCCCTTCCACGACTGGCGCTGGGCGGGCAACGGCCGGTGCACCAGCATCCCGTACGCCCGCCGGGTGCCGCCGCGGGCACGCACCCGGACGTGGCTGGCCCTGGAGCGCAACGCACAGCTGTACGTCTGGCACGACCCGCAGGGCAACCCACCCCCGCCGGAGGTGACGATCCCGGAGATCGCCGGTGTGGGCACGTCGGAGTGGACCTCCTGGACGTGGAACCGGATCAAGATCGAGGGCTCCAACTGCCGGGAGATCGTCGACAACGTGGTCGACATGGCCCACTTCTTCTACATCCACTACGCGTTCCCGACGTACTTCAAGAACGTCTTCGAAGGGCACATCGCCGCGCAGGACATGAACAGCCGGGCCCGGCCCGACGTCCAGCTCGGCACGAACTACTCCGGTGAGAAGACCGACGGGCGTTCGGAGTCGGCGTACTACGGCCCGTCATACATGATCGACTACCTGTGGAACACCGTGGGGGGACAGACGGTCGAGTCCGTCCTGATCAACTGCCACTACCCGGTGTCGCCGACCAGCTTCGTGCTCCAATGGGGCGCGATGGTCAAGAAGCCCCAGGGCGTCTCCGACGACGAGGCGCAGGCGATGGCGGCGGGCTTCGCGGCCGGCGTGGAGACGGGCTTTCTGCAGGACGTGGAGATCTGGAAGAACAAGGCCAAGATCGACAATCCGCTGCTGTGCGAGGAGGACGGCCCGGTCTACCAGCTGCGCCGCTGGTACGAGCAGTTCTACGTCGATGTCGAGGACGTCACCCCGGAGATGACCCAGCGGTTCGAGTTCGAGATCGACACCGAGCGGGCCAACCAGTTCTGGCAGAAGGAGGTCGACGACAACATCGCCAACGGCCGGATCGTCACCTCGGCTCCGGCCTAGCCCATCCCGGCCGATCGGCCGGTTCGGACCGGTGGTGGCACCTCGCGACGATGCGCCACCACCGTCAAGAACGTCAGTGATCGCAACCGAGGAGATATTCCGTGCGCCCCGTGTCCTGCAGCAGCTGCGGTTCGTGCGTCCTGGTCAAGAAGCACAGCCTGGCGCACACGCTCGTCCAGTGGACCACCGAAACCGAGCAGTGCGTCGAGTTGAATCGGCATGCCGACCGGGGTCTCATTCCGACCTGCACGCGACTGCGCGACAGCATCGAGAACTCCGTCCGCCTCGGGGCCATCCCGGTTCCCGACCTCTGAGACGGCTGACGAGGCCGCCCCCGCCGACCACTCGGCACAAGGGACGCTGAGGACATGGGCTCCACTCCGATGACGCGGTGGAGCCTATGTCCGTTGGGCGGCCGATATCCTGAGATCGGTACCCGCACACGGTTCGCTCGGGAGTAGACAGACCAGACAAGGGGGATTCGTGGCGAGAATCGCCGAAGCACGGGCTCCGGCGTCACCGACCTCGAAGAGCCAGATCGCCCGGCACAAGCGCATTCTGGACGCCGCGGCCGCGCTCGGCGCCCGCAAGAGAATCGACGTGGTGCAGATGCACGAGGTCGCCAAGGACGCCGACGTGGCGATCGCGACCCTTTATCGGTACTTCCCTTCCAAGAACGCGCTGTTCACCGCGGTCTTCCAGGCGGAGATCAGCGCCTTCGACGAAAGTCGGCGGTCCGGCGAGGACGAGGACCTCGTCGACCAGGTCACCGACCTCCTGGTGGGGCTGAGCCGCCATCTGTTGCTGCGGCCGATACTGGCCGCCACGATGTTCCAGGCCACCAGCGCCACATACGTCGCGGCAACGATGGACGAGGTCGAACCGACGGAGTCCGAGCTCGGCCGCATTCTGCTGCGCATCATCGGGGCAGAGGAGCCGAACAGGCAGGATCTGAGCGTGGTGCGGCTGCTCACGCACTGCTGGTGGGGCGCGCTGGTCTCGACCCTCGGGGGCCAGACGACCCTGTCGAGGGCGGAGGCCGACATCCGGCTGGGCGCGCGGCTGCTCCTGGCACCGTACTCCGGAAATCGGTGACCGGCCGGTTCCCGCCGCCCGTCACCGCGCGCAGGACCCTTCCGCCGCCACGTCCCGGTGAGCGGAACCTGGCCGCCGGCGCTGCCCGGGCCACCACTCGCCCACGGCCGCCGCTCGCATCGGCACGGCGGCTGATCTCCGCTTTTCCCGGCGCCGTGCGGTGCGCGCCGACACATTCCCGCCGCGGACGACGGGCCCGCCCGCCGTACCCCCTCGCGCAGTCCCGGCCAGCGGGATATGCCGTGACCCGGTGGTCGAAAGCGGCTTAGCGTCAGCGAGCCGCCGCAGAAACGGCGGGTTGCGACCCTCTCAGATTCAGTCCGGAGGTGCCTTGATGGCGCATGAAGTTGTTTCCCGAGTAGAGGAGATCGCCGGTCGGCTGGCCGCGGTCGCGGACGAGACCGAGCGCCTGGGCAAGCTGTCCGACGAGAGCGTGAAGCTGATCCGCGAGGCCGGAGTGATGCGGCTGCTGCAGCCGACCGACTTCGGGGGATACGCGGCGCATCCCCGGGACTTCGCCGAGGCGGTGATGGCGGTGGCGAAGGCGTGCGGCTCAACGGGCTGGGTGTGCGGGGTCGGTGGAGTGCACCCGTGGGAGATGGCGTTGTGCGACCGCAGGCTGCAGGAGGAGGTGTGGGGCTCCGATCCGAACACGTGGATCGCCTCGCCGTACATGCCCAGCGGGGTGGCGACGCCGACCGACGGCGGGTACATCCTCAGGGGCCACTGGCAGTTCTCCTCGGGCACCGACCACTGCGACTGGATCTTCCTCGGCGCGCTGCTCGGAGACGCCGAGGGCAAGCCCGCGCAGCCGATGAAGGGACTGCACGTGGTGCTGCCCCGCTCCGACTACACGATCGTCGAGGACTCCTGGGACGTCATCGGGCTGCGCGGGACCGGGAGCAAGGACGTCATCGTCGACGGCGCGTTCATTCCCGCCTACCGGACGATCGACGCCGCGGAGGTCGCCGAGGGCGAGCTCGCGGCCGAGCGGGCCGGCCGGACCGAGACGGTGTACCGGCTGCCGTTCTGGTCGATGTTCCCCCTGGGCATCACCTCGGCGGTGATCGGTATCTGCGAGGGCGCGCTCGCCACGCACCTGGACTACCAGCGGGACCGGGTGACGGCCTCCGGCACGAAGGTGAAGGACGACCCGTACACGCTGTACGCGATCTCCGAGGCCGCGTCCGAGATCGAGGCCGCGCGGCTGCAACTGCTCGACGGCATCAGCCGGCTCTACGACCTCGCCGACTCCGTAAAGCCGATCACTTTCGCGGATCGGGCCCTGGTCCGGCGCAACCAGGTTCGCTGCGCGTGGCGGGCGGTGTCGGCGGTCGACGAGATCTTCGCGCGGTCCGGCGGCAACGCGGTGCGCCGCAACAACCCGATGCAGCGGTTCTGGCGCGACGCGCACGTCGGGTTGCAGCACGCCATCCACATTCCCGGCAACACCTACCACGCGACGGCACTGACCCAGATGGGTGTCGAACCGCAGGGCGCGCTGCGCATGCTGATCTGATCCCCGCGCCGGACGATCTCGACCAACACCTCAATCGATTCAGGAGAGATGGCATGACCGACATCAGCTCGCTGGGCTACGTGCGAGTCCGGGCCACGGACCTGGACGCGTGGCGCGCGTTCGCCCTCGACACGATCGGATTCGCCGAAGGCACCGGCCCCGAATCCGACGCGCTGTACCTGCGCATGGACGAGCGGCACGCCCGCATCGTGCTGCTGCCCGGCGAGGAGGACCGGGTGGAGGCCGTCGGCTGGGAGGTCCGCGACCACCTGGCGTTGCGGCGCGTGCAGTCGGCCGTCGAGGCGGCCGGGATCGCGACGAAGCCGCTGTCACTGGAGGACGCCGACACCCGCCGGGTCGAGGCGGGGATCGCCTTCCAGACGCCGGGTGGAACTCCGCTGGAGGTCTTCCACGGTCCCGCGCTGGACCACAGCCCGATCGCGACGAAGTTCGGCAACCGCTTCGTCGCCGGGCGGCTTGGCCTGGGCCACGTGGTGGTGCCGGTGAGCGACCTGGACGGCGACCACCGGTTCTACGCCGAGACCCTCGGCTTCCTGCCCCGCGGGGCGTTCCGCCTTCCGGCGCCGCCCGAGTACGGTCCGATCCGGCTGCGGTTCATGGGTGTCAACGCCCGGCACCACAGCCTGGCGATCATGCCGACCCCGGACCTCAAGGCGCCGGCGCTGGTGCACATCATGGTCGAGTGCGAGACCCTCGACGAGGTCGGCCAGGCGCTCGACCGCGCGTACACCCTCGGGGTCCCGATGATGCAGTCGTTGGGTCGGCACACGAACGATC
>NZ_JBEXUE010000572.1:0-5785 GCF_040614275.1 Streptosporangium sp. NPDC006013 | reverse complement strand
GCGAAAGGACCCCGAGAACACGCCGGGCGGTACGGCCATGGCCGTACCGCCTGGAAACCGCCAGGAAGGCGAAAGGCGTTCTCAGCGGTTGCGGTGTGACTCGTAGCGCATGGTGCGCGAGACACCGATCCGCACGGTGGTGCCGGGCATGATCGTAACCGGCTCGTTCGGCGGGATGTCGTAGAAGTTGGGGTCACCGGGCGGCTGGATCTGGGTGCCGTTGACAGATCCCAGATCGACCAGGTTGACGTCCCAGCCGTCCAGCGCCACCCGCAGATGCCGGCGGGAGACCGAGCCGTCGGGGCTGGTGACCTTGGCCGGGCGCACAGAGCCGTCGGCCACCTCGGGTGCCCGCTCGGGGTCGCGGCCCACCAGGTAGTCGGTGTCGAGCCGCAGCGTGAGGCCGTCGTCCAGGAGCAGGACCCCCAGCGGCGGGCGCGGCCCCTTGTAGGGAACGAGGGTGCGCTGGACCAGTGCGATACCGCAGACCGCGCAGTAGGGCACGCGAGGGTCGTTGAAGTGGTCGTTCTTGCAGTCGACCCCGTAGACCAGCGGCCGCGCCTCGGGTTCGGCCCCGGAGTTCGGCGCGGGCGCCGGAGACTCGGCCCCGGACTGTGAACCGCCGGGCGTCAGCAACTCGTACTCGAACGGCTGGTCGCGGACGTCGACGGGATCCCCGCCCATCCCGCTGGCCCTGGCCGTGTCGATGTCCTCGTGACGGACCTCTTCATGGTGGACCATCGCGGGGGCGGGTCCGGTGGAGGGCATCGGCCCCTGCGGGGAGGCCGCGGGGATCGGCTCGGAGTGCCACGCCTGCGGCTGCGGCTCCATCGGCGGCGGGGCGGTGACCGGCGGATAGGGATCCGCCGGGCCCAGGGGGTAGGGCGCCGGCGGGGCGCCCTCCGGGAGGGCCGACCACTCGGGGGAGGCCGGCCGCTCGGGTGGCGCGGGCATCGGGGTGGGCGCGGGGGCCACGGGCTCCATCCGGGGCGCCTGCTGGACCTGTGGCGCGGCGGGCTCCATCCGCGGCATGGCCTGCGGGGCGGCCCCCGCCTCCGTCAGGTCGCACCAGACGCCGCCCGCGACGATCACTCCGGCGTCCAGCCGGGACAGCGGGTGCGCGGCACCGGCGTCGGGCAGGCTCAGCTCCACCCGGGTCACCGGGCCGGGAACCAAGCGGTCGGACCAGGTGAGCGCGTCACGCCCGGCGAGCTGGATCTCACCGGCCGCGCCGGTCACCGCCGCGAACGCCGGGCCGCTGACCAGGACGGCCACTCCCCCGCTGACCGGACCGGCGACGGCACACGCCACCGGCTCGCCTATCACGACGGCGAGGATCTGGGCGACCCGGCGGGCCAGCGACCGGCCGTCGCCGCCCGAGGCCGCGGTCTCCCGCAGCGCCCCCAGCAGATCCTCAACGACGGCCTCGGCCGCGTCGCACACCAGCAGCAGGCCGCCCACATGGGCCACCAGCCCGTTGCCCGGAAGCGGACGCACCACCCCGAAGCCCTGGTCGGTCACAGAACTCTCCCTCCCCGGAAACGCCACCGGATGAACGGCACCCGCATGGGGCCGTTCGTCACCAGCCAGATGCATACCCAGACGACCGTGAAGTGCGTCCAGAAGGCGGCCGGCGGAACCGGATCGATAACATCGACTGCACCGGACCGTAGCAAAAAGTACAGCACAAGGCCTTCGGGCACGAGCGTCAGCAGACCGAAGAGGGTCGGCCAGTCCTTCTCCCATCTGAACTGCATCAGGAAGTGATATATCAGCTCCCAGACGATCCCCAGCACGGCTACCGCCGCGAGGACCAGGAACCCGTTGACGTAGCGCTCGGAGAGCGGCCCGGAGGAGCCGGGAAGCACCGGCACGATCAGCAGGGTGATGATCGCGCCAACGGTGGCGAGCATGAAGAGGCGCGTCTGAATACGGCCCCACAGAGTCGGAACCACGGGGGACTACTCCTTACAGCGACGAGTTGAAGGCCCATTTGAACCACTGCGAGGTCGAGCGCAGCGGTCCCATCTTTTTGACGAACCCTCGTCTTGCCAGATCGTCGGCTATCTCCTGAGCCGCGATCTGCAGGCCGAGGAAGGTGTCGACACCCGGGAAGTAACCTCCGAGCGTGGCCGATCCCGAGGCGTAGAGGGCACCGTCACCATTGGCCGTCCCCTTCACCTCGAAGTGGCGCTCCACCTCGAGCCTGCCCACCGGATTGCGGAACGCCCCACCGTGCTGGAGCAGATCCGCGAAGATCCGATGCTCGGCGATGTCGGCCTCCAGGCCGGTGCAGTCGATGATGTAGTCGGAGACCGGCTCGCGGACGATGCCGTCGCTGCTGCGCACGTAGCTGACCAGCCGCCCGTCCTGGCTGTGCTCCACGCGGTCGACGGTGCCCTGCACAGGGTGGTAGTAGCCGCCACTGCGCCCCGCGCGCATCTGCTCCTGCCAGCGTCGCCGGTAGGGGGTGTTGGTGCCGCCCATCTGCTTGTACTTCTTCGCCCGGTCGGTGCCCTCGAGCTTGCGCATCTGCGCCTTGAGCTGACCGCCCCACACCGACTTGGGGTAGTTGAAGCCCTGGTAGGCCCAGCCGTCCCCGCCCTTGCGGCGTGACCAGATGTGCGGGCCGTGGGAGCCGCTGACGAACGTGCGGAAGATGTGGATGATCTGGGTCTGCAGGCCGTACCGCTCCCGGTCGTCGAACAGCCGCTGGAGCACCCGGGAGGCGACGATGCCACCGCCGCGAATGACCACGGTGCCCGGCCTGGTCTTCAGGAACTCGTAGACCTGCTCATGCGGCTCGTAGGCGTTGACGACGTGCTGGTAGTCACCGTGCTTGGTCCGGAACTCCTGCAGGTCGGGCAGGAACTTCAGGCCCGGGTAGCCGATCGCGATGTGCACGAAGCGCGAGCGGAAGATGATGCGCTTGGTCGCCGCCGCGCCGTCCGGCGGGGTGACCACCGTGAAGTAGCCGCCGCCGGCCCGGCGGCGGACCATCCGCACCTGTCCCTTGACCAGCATGTCCCAGTAGTTGATGCGTTTGGCCTCGCGCTCCAGGTTCTCGAAGACCGTGCCCGCGCGCGGGGTCCAGTAGTCGTTCAGGAGCGGTTCGGTGAGGATCTGCCACAGGTACGACGGTTTCTTCTCCTTCCACGCCTCTTCCAGGGCGTAGGAGGGGAACCCCCACAGGTTGTCCGGGCGAGAGGAGGAGTCGGAGCGGATCCGCTCCCCACGGGGGATCTGCGAGCACCTGGTGAGGAACTCGTAGGTCTGCCATGGGTGATCGATATTGGAGACCACCCGCATCTGCGAGGTGGGGACGCCGTAGATCCTCAGATAGTCGAGCGTCACGAAGGAGCCCATGCCGCCACCGACCGTGAGGAACGGGATGTCGTACATGGGTATGCCCGCGGCGGCGACCATCTGGTCGGTCCATTCGGGCGCGCCGAGGAGATCCGGCGTCAGATCGCCGGCCGGAGCCGGCGTGTGGGGGGGTGCCAATTGACGTCCCTTAAGCTACATGGCCAGCCAGTTCACTAGCCAAAACCCTAGTCCTGGTACGAGCCGAAAACGAGTAGGACAAACAGGGATGATTTTCTCTGGTCGTCCTGTCTTCGGCGAGTATTCAGTGAGACGCCTGCAAATGACATGTGGTTCGCTTAAACTCCGCTGAACACTCGATTCACGTCAGACGTCGCGAGCACACCGAAGATCTCGCCACCACGCTCCACCAGTAGATACTCACCCGCCGGGGATTCACGCATGGCGTCGATCAACGGCTCCCCCTCCAGGTCGGCGGCCAGCACCAGCGACGGTTCGAGGCTGCGCGAGAGCGAACCCGTCGTCACCCAGGGGCGGCGGCTCTCCGGAGTGGCCTCCACCGCGACCTCGTTGACGATGCCCGTGGGGTGGCCCTCATGGTCGACGACCACCATCGCCCCCGCCTGCGCCTCCGCCGCCCGGCGCAGGGCCTCGGCCAGCGGCACGTCACCGGTGACCGCGATGGCCCTCCTGGCCAGGGCACGGGCGTTGACCTTGGGGATGCGGGCGCGCACCCGGGCACCGCGCAGCGCCTGGGTGGCACCGAACCAGATGAAGGCGGCCAGCAGCACCGACCAGGCGAACGTCATGTCCGGCGCCGACCTGGTCGCCAGCGCCAGCCCGATGGGGATCGCGACCAGGGCCACGGCCAGCCCCCGGCCCGCCCAGGCCGCGGCGATCGTGCCGGTACCGGGCTTGCGGGTGATCTTCCAGACGCCCGCGCGGAGCATGCGCCCCCCGTCGAGCGGCAACCCCGGCAGCATGTTGAAGACACCGACGATCAGGTTGGCGAACCAGAGCTGGAAGACCAGGACGCCGGGGATCGTTCCGGGGTCGATGATCCGGGAGGCGGCGAAACCGAGCCCGGCCAGGCCGAGCGAGAGCAGGGGGCCCGCGAAGGCCACCATGAACTCCCTGCCGGGCGTCTCCGGCTCGCGTTCGATCTCCGAGACGCCGCCGAGCAGGTAGAGCGTGATGCGCCGGACCGGCAGGCCGTACATCCTGGCGACCACGCAGTGCGCCAGCTCGTGCAGGAGCACCGAGACGTACAGCAGCACCGCGAAGACGAACGCGACGACGTACGTGATCGGGATGCTCAGTTCGGGCAGCCAGTAGGCCACCACGCCCTGGAACGAGTAGGTGATGAACGCCGCCACGATGAGCCAGGTCGGCGAGACGTAGACCGGAATGCCGAACGGCCGGCCCATCCGCAGCCCTGAACTGTCCCGGCGTGGGCTGTCGCTGCTCACCGCTGGCTCACCACTCCTCGTTCAACCCGTGTTCAATCCACCCTCAAGCCTCGATGGTACGCGCCGCCGGACCCCCGGCAGACGCCACGAGGGCACCTCGGGCGCAAACTGTCGTCACCGTGACCTACAGTGCGGTCATGTCGCTGACCGAGCCCACGATCATCGGAGCCCTGTCGCCGTCGCGGGCGGGTGACTTCATGACGTGCCCGCTGCTCTACCGTTTCCGGGTGATCGACAGGCTCCCCGAGCCTCCGTCGCCGGCCGCCGTGCGCGGCACGATGGTCCACTCCGTGCTGGAACGGCTGTACGACCTGCCCGCCCCCGATCGCACGGTCGCCGCGGCCCAGGACCTGCTGGAGCCGCAGTGGCACAGGCTGCAGCAGGAGGATCCTTCGTATGCCGGCATGTTCACCGGTGACGACGACCGCGCCGAGTGGCTGGCCCAGGCCCGCGTCATGCTGGAAAGTTACTTCACCCTTGAGGACCCCACCTGCCTGGAGCCCGCCGAGCGGGAACTCTACGTGGAGGCGGTGCTCGGCAGCGGCCTGATGCTGCGGGGCTACATCGACAGGCTGGACGTGGCGCCCAGCGGCGAGGTCCGCGTCGTCGACTACAAGACCGGCAGCGCCCCGGGGCCCGCCTTCGAGGCCAAGGCGCTGTTCCAGATGAAATTCTACGCGCTGGTGCTGTGGCGGCTGCGCGGCTCGGTGCCCCGCCTGCTCCAGCTGATGTATCTGGGAGGTGGCGGCGAGGTCCTGCGCTACGCACCCGACGAGGCCGACCTGCTGGCCACCGAGAGGAAGGTCCAGGCCCTGTGGCAGGCCATCGAGCGGGCGCTGGAGACGGGTGAGTGGCGAGCCAGGCCCAGCAGACTGTGCGGCTGGTGCAGCTACAAGGACCTGTGCCCGGAGTTCGGCGGCACTCCCCCGCCGGTGCCCGAGCGCCAGCCAGGCGACACCGTCCGCAGCAACCGTGCTGTTGGCGACGCTGCG
>NZ_JBEXUE010000571.1:0-5794 GCF_040614275.1 Streptosporangium sp. NPDC006013 | reverse complement strand
CCCAGGCAAGGCCGGCAGTGAGATTGGCCAGGCGTCCTGCAGAGTCGACCTGGAGGTCCTCGGGTATCTCGGCGAGCCCTTCCTCAGCGAGGCGGACGAGCGGGGCGAGAACCGGCCCCGCGGGCGAGCTACCCGGCCGCCACCCCGCGCGAAGCGCCGAGGTGCGCCGGAATCGCGGGAGTCACCACCTCACGCCACGTCGAGCCGGGTGGCGTCTCCATCCGCGAGCAGACCCCCACGGTTTCGAGCGCCCGGCGATAGGCGTTCGTCTGCCTCTCCGGCGATCCGGCCCGCCCCCAGAGGTCGCCGATCTCGCGCCAGAGCCTGGCCGACTGCCTGTCGGTGAGGGAGGCCGACGCGGTGGCCGGGTCGGCGAGTGCCTCCTGCGCCTCCGCCAGCGCCGGGCCGCCGTCTTTGGAGCGTGCCAAGGCGAGCTCGGCCAGGACCACGTACGCCATGGCCGGCACCGCCCCGCGCACACCGGCGAGCAGGCCGAGAGCCCGGTCCGACAGGTCGGCGGCGGCGTCCACGTCGCCGGCGCGCAGCCGCACGCGGGAGAGCACGATCAGGCTCCGGGCGTGTTCGACCGCCCCGGGTGACAGGCGCGTGAGGACCTCGGCCGCGGAGGCGGCGAACTCGCCCGCCCGGTCAAGGCCGGCGTCCTCGGGGCTCGCGGCGGTGATCCACGCCCAGCACATCGCGCTCCGGGCGTAGTCGGAGGCCATCTGGGTGGACCGGCCGGCGGCGATGGCGTCCTCCGCGAGCCGCAGGGCCAGCGCGGAGTCCTTCTCCGCCGCGGCCGCGCTGGCCTGCCACAGGCCGAGAACCTCCGGACCGCGGTCGACGGCCTCGGGCGTGCCGGACGCCGACAGCACGCGCTCGGCATATGCCAGGTCGATCTCCGTCTCGGCGAGCAGCACGGCGAGGTCGAGAGCCAGGGCGCCCTGGTCGAGCCCGAGCCGAACGGCCTGTGCCAGGGCGTTCAGCCCGAGATCCCGGGCGCGTAGCGCGTCACCGGCTCGGTGGTAGCAGCGGCAGAGCGCCACGACGACCGGCAGGTCGGCAAGGCGCTCGGGATGCGCCGCGGCCTCGCGGCGAAGCCGCTCGTAGGCCTCGACCGCCTGCGCCGTGTACCCCTGGGCCTCCAGCGCACGAGCCTGGCCGAACCTCGCCTGCGCGGCGAGAGCGGCGTTGTCGTCGCCCGCGGCCCTGACCGTTTCCGCGAAACGATCGGCCGCCACGGCCGGATCCCCGTGACACAACTCCAGCTCGGCGTGGCGCAGGGCGAGCCCGGTGTCGACGCGCTGGTGCGGCTCGATCCCGTGGAGCAGGAACTCGATGCCGCAGCCGAGCCGCTCGGCGAGCAGGCGCGTGACGTTCGGAGTGGGATTCCGCTTCCCTGACTCGATGAGCGAAACATAACTGTCAGACAGGTCCGGCCCGGCCAGCTGCGCCTGGGACATGTGCTTGCTCAACCGCAATCTGCGGATGCGGTCACCGATGCTTGCTTGACTGGCCATCAGCACACCCGTTCCGCCGGCGGCACGATGAGATCCACGCCCCACTCCTTACGCACGGTTTATTGTCAATTACAGTAGATCGTACTGCCCTTTGTGGCCAGCATTGTCGCGGTCCAAATGAGATCACGAACAGCTCACGACCTCGCCCGGCCCCGCCATGAGATCGCAGCCGTGCGCGCGACCACGACGGTCGCGGCCCGTTTCTGACCCCGTCGCGAGATCCCCGGTACAGGTGAGCGGTCATGGCCGTTCCCGTCCGCTTTCCGGTGCCACCTCGGTGAGGGCGGCCGGCCGGGACGACGGGAACCCCCGGTCCGCCCCGGTGCCACGGTCATGACCGGGTGACGGGCCTGGGACCTCAGGCAGGTGTGAGGATCACCACCGGGATGTCGCGGTCGGTCTTGCGCTGGTAGCCGGCGTACTCGGCGTGGATGCCGACCATCTGCCGCCACAGCGCGGGCTTCTCCTCGGCGGTCGCGGTCCGCGCGAGGGCCGTGAACGTCTCGGCTTCCACCTGCACCTCGACCTGGGGCAGGGCCAGCAGGTTGTGGTACCACAGCGGGTGGCCGGTGGCCCCTCCGTTGGAGGCGACGACCACGTAGGCGTCACCGTCACGACCGTAGATCAGCGGGGTGCGCCGGCGCACCCCGGACCTGCGGCCGACCGTCGTCAGCAGCAGCGTCGGCCGGCCGTGATAGAGGTGGCCCTCCGCGCCGTTCGACTCGACGTACCTGCGGGCGTGCTTGGCGACCCAACCGGTGGGGGAGTCGGTGATCTCATCGCTCATGCCGCGCACGCTATCGGCCACCGGCGACATTTCTTGATCCGGTCCTTCCTGCCCGCACCCGCGAGGGCGGCCGAACACCGGGAAGCGCCACGCGGGTGTCATCCGGCCCGCTCTCCAGGAGCACATCGGACGTGGCCGTCGTGCCAGGACGCCCGGACCAGTGCCCGTTCCGTGACCGTGAGATGGACGGCGGCGGCGAGCCACGTCCAGGCGTACCGGTCGCCGCCGGAGTCGGCCAGGCGGCCGAACACGTCGCGGGTGCGGCGGTCGGCCTCCGCGGTGAGCGCGTCGACGAGGTCGGCGGCGGTCTCGAAGCCCGCGCGGCGGAGCGCGGCCCGCTGGGCGAGGGAATCACCCCGCGCGGACTCCGCGACCGCCCGCCGCCCGCCGGAGACGGCCAGCTCCACCAGGCGGCGCGCCCGCCACAGGGGTGCGGCCGCCACCGGGTCCGTACCGGCCTCGGCCGCCTCCTCCCGGAGCCGGCAGTCCTCGCGAGACGGGAGGTGGGAACCTCGCAGGCGGTCGTATCCGAGATCGGCGCGGTCCATCCACTCGGCGGGCAGGCGCAACGTCGGACCGGCTCCGGGAACCGGCCCGATCGCGAGCGGGCGCAGGGTGGCGGCCCTGTCGGGGTCCAACCTGCCGATCACCCGTACCCTCAGCCCCGGCCTGGACGCGAGCTGCCGCAGGTTGGCGACATGGGCCAGATCGGGATGGGAGTCAGCCGGCGCGAGCCGGACCAGCGGTCCCCGGAGGGAGCCGTCGGCGCCGGAACGTCCGGCGGACACGGGGAACGCATCCGCTCCGCCCCCCGGCTCCGCACGGGGCGGCAGCTCGCGGGCGAGCACCCGGTCTCCCTCGGCACCGACGATCACCAGGTCGCATCCGACCGGCTGCCCCGCTCCCCCGCCGTCCTGCGGATCGCCCCAGGGGTCCCCGGAGAACGTCACGCCGGCGGTCTCGGCGAGCGGCCTGGCGAACAGGGCCGCCAGCGGCGAGGCCGACCAGGACAGACCCGCGACGGGGTTGGCCCGCACGCCGCGACCCGCGCCGAGACGGCCCTCGGGCGAGATCGTCGCGCCGGAGATCAGCAGTCCCCCTCTGGCCAGCTGTGCGTGGTCGAGAGCCGCGGCGCCGAGCGCGACCGTGGCGGTGGCGGCACCGCGGGCACGCGCCGATCCTCCGGGCCTGACGTCGGCGACGGAGAACCAGCGGCCATCCTCGGCGACGAGGTGGGTGACCACCCCTCCGTAGCCGGTTACGCTGATCACCGGTTCCCGGCAGACCCCGTACACCTTCAGCGCCTCGCCCTGCCGGTAGGCGCGGCGCGCGGTTCCCACCAGGGCGGGATCGGGGTCGGCCGCGGCGAGCCTGCCTGCGGTCAGCAGGAGTTCCCTGAGCGCGGAGACCAGGTCGGCCAGGCGGTGGCCGTCATGGCGTGCGCGAGCGGCACGCAGGCCGCGCACGACGCGCAGGGCAGCGGCCTCGGCCCTGTGCAGGCCCGCCAGCCTGGCGGTGTGGGCAGCGCGGAGCAGCTCCGCTTGGGGTACCGCCCCGGCACCGGGCACCCCGCCTCCGAGCACCGCGGCGGCGGCGTCCCACAACCCGGCCGCGGCGGCCACCTGCCTGGCCCCGGGACCGGCCTCCGTGGTGGCCCTCCCGATCGTGTTCTGTGCAGTTTCCTGGCCGGTGGCCGGGGCGAGGGGCGCGCCCGGGTCCGCGTCCGAACCGGGTGATGCGTCGGCGACCGGCTCGGAGGTCTCGAGCAGGCCGGCCTCCGCGACCGGGCAGGCGCTCAGTACGTCGGCGCGGTGCAGGCAGCGGGGCGCGAGCAGGCAGCCGCACCGGGCCGCGCCGGGGTCGGCGATCGTCCCCGAAGGGCCCGGAGTGAGGGTGACCACCGCGTCCTCGCCCCAGCTGATGGAGACGACCTGCCCTGAGGCGGTGGCGGCGAGCCCGGCGCAGCGCTCGATCGCCGCGTCGAGCTTCTTCCGCAGCCTGGGCGTGAGGTCCTCTACCGCCGAGGCGACCACATGCGGCTCCACCGGTGGCAGTTGCCCGGCCGGGGAGGCGGAGGCTGGCAGGTTCAACGGGTCTCTCCTCGAAGGCGGTCGCCCACCCAGCGGGCGAGGGCGAGCGGGCTGAGTGCGGCGACGGGCATCCCGGCCGCGACGAGCTGACGCGCGACGGGCACCGAGTAGCGCGGGGCCCCGGTGTCGTCCAGGGCGGCGCAGCCCAGCAGGTGCACGCCGGAGGAGACGAGGGAGCGGACCTCGCCGAGAAGCCCTCCGAGCGGGTAGCCCTCCTCGAAGTCGCTGACCACCACGACGAGCGTGCGACTCGGCACGGTGACCAGGGAGCGCGCGTGGGCGAGCCCGGCGGCGATGTGGGTACCGCCGCCGACCCGCACGTCGAGCAGCAGGGACAGCGGATCGGCGACCCGGTCGGTCAGGTCGATCACCTGGGTGGAGAAGGCCAGGAAATGGGTGGAGAGGGTGGGAACGCCTCCCAGGACGGCCGCGGTCAGCGCGGACCAGACCACCGAGGCCTCCATCGAGCCCGAGACGTCGACCACGAAGACCAGCCGCCAGTCGGCCTCGTTGCGTACCCGCGTGCTGAAGACCGGCCGTTCCGGGACGACGAGAACCCTGCCGTCGCCGGTCCTGCGGGTGTGCGCCAGGTTGGCCCGGAGGGTGGCGGGCAGGTTGAGCCGGCCGCCGGGACGGCGGGTGGGACGTGGCGTCGCCAGGCCGGTGAGCGCAGGGCGCATCCGGGTGGCCAGCTCCCTGGCCAGCTCGGCGACCAGGCGGCGGACCAGCGGACGGAGCCGGGCCAGCCGCTGCTCGGGCAGCCCGCCCGCCAGGGACAGGACAGAGGTCAGCAGCTCGATCGACGGGCGTACCGTGTCGGGGTCGAGCTCGGACAGTACGTCGGTCCGCCCGCCGTCGGCCGCACGGGCCAGCACCTCCTCCCGCACCTCGGTTCCGAACAGGGCGTCGAGTTCCGCTGCCCACTCGCGCGCGGAGGGGAAGGACACGCCCTGCCCGCCACCGTCGCCGCCGGGCCCGAAGTCGGCCGCTCCCTCTCCCTTCCCCATCCCGTACAGCTCGTCCAGGGCGTCCGCGTAACGCCTGGCGTCGGCGGGCAGTCGCCCGGTCTCCCTGCCGAGGAGCAGCCGCCACCGGTCGGCCGGAGCGAGTCGCCGCGAGGCGGCCTCCCCGCCCGCCGCGGGTGCGGCCGGCCTTCCCGCGGGCACGGCCGGGGAGGCCGGCTCCCCGGCGACCGTGATCGCCTCGGCCGGCGTAGGGGGGAGGCCGGGCACGCGGAGCCGCAGGGCGTTCAGCGCGGCCAGCCCGGCGGCGTCCGCGGCGGTCCAAAGGGCCAGGGTCTCGGCCGAACTCGTCCTGCTCCTGCCGGGAGACGCCCTTCAGCCCGGCCAGGTTCTCCGCGGTCTGGCCCATCGCCACGTAGATGTCGGGCAGCAGGC
>NZ_JBEXUE010000570.1:0-5799 GCF_040614275.1 Streptosporangium sp. NPDC006013 | reverse complement strand
ATCGTCTCCTACGACTCCGACGCCTCCAAGGACTGCCGTGACCTCTTCATCAACCAGGCCAACTCCGAGGAGATCGGACGCAGCCAGGTGAAACTACTGTCGGAGATGATCGGCGGCAAGGGCGAGGTGGCGATCTTGTCGGCGACGGCGAACGCGACCAACCAGAACACCTGGATCGAGTTCATGAAGGACGAGCTGGGCAAGCCCGAGTACGCGGAGATGAAACTGGTCAAGGTCGCCTACGGCGACGACGACGACCAGAAATCCTTCCAGGAGACCCAGGGACTGCTGCAGGCCTACCCCGACCTGAAGGGCATCATCTCCCCGACCACGGTCGGTATCTCCGCCGCCGCCCGCTACATCTCCGGTTCCAAGTACAAGGGCGAGGTCGTGCTGACCGGGTTGGGCACCCCGAACCAGATGCGCCAGTTCGTCAAGGACGGCACGGTGCAGAAGTTCGCGCTGTGGAACCCCAAGGACCTGGGCTACCTGGCCTCCTACGCCGCCGCGGCGCTGGCCTCGGGGCAGATCACCGGCGCCGAGGGGGAGGTGCTCAAGGCGGGCCGGCTCGGCGAGCGGACCATCGGCAAGGACGGGGAGATCATCTTGGGTCCGCCCTTCGTCTTCGACAAGGCCAACATCGACCAGTTCGACTTCTGACCGGCACCACCGGCACGGCCCGCCCGACCCGCGCGCCGTGCCCCGGTGGGACCGGCCGGCGTGCGCGCCGGAACGGTCGGACCGCGTACCCCCACTGGATCAGGAAGATAGGAGGAGGGGCTGTCACGGCCCCGGAGCTTCGATGAGCGACATCAAGGCCGCCCTGCTGGCGCAGGCCATCGAGACCCCGTCATGGGCGTACGGCAACAGCGGTACCCGGTTCAAGGTGTTCGCCCAGCGAGGGGTGCCCCGGGATCCGTACGAGAAGCTCGCGGACGCCGCCCAGGTGCACGCCTTCACGGGCGCCGCGCCGAGTGTGGCGCTGCACATCCCCTGGGACAAGGTCGACGACTACGCCGGCCTCGCGGCGCACGCGTCGAACCTGGGAGTGCGGATCGGCGCGATCAACTCCAACGTCTTCCAGGACGACGACTACATGCTGGGCAGCGTGACGAGCCCGGACGCACGGGTGCGGCGCAAGGCGACCGACCACCTGCTGGAGTGCGTCGACGTCATGGACGCCACCGGTTCGGACACGCTGAAGCTGTGGTTCTCCGACGGCACCAACTACCCCGGCCAGGACGACATCCGTTCCCGGCAGGACCGGCTGGCCGAGTCGCTGGCCGAGGTCTACGACCGGCTGGGCGAGCACCAGCGCTTCCTGCTGGAGTACAAGCTGTTCGAGCCGGCCTTCTACACCACCGACGTGCCCGACTGGGGCACCGCCTACGCCCACTGCGTCAAGCTCGGCCCCAAGGCTCAGGTGGTGGTCGACACCGGGCACCACGCGCCGGGCACCAACATCGAGTTCATCGTGGCGTTCCTGCTGCGCGAGGGCAAGCTGGGCGGGTTCGACTTCAACTCCCGCTTCTACGCCGACGACGACCTGATGGCGGGGGCCGCCGACCCGTTCCAGCTCTTCCGTATCATGTTCGAGGTGATTCGCGGTGGCGGATACACCGAGGACGTGGCGTTCATGCTGGACCAGTGCCACAACATCGAGCCGAAGATCGCCGGGCAGATCCGGTCGGTGATGAACGTGCAGGAGGCCACGGCCAAGGCGCTGCTGGTGGACCGGGCGGCGCTGGCGGCGGCGCAGTCCGCCGGTGACGTGCTGGGGGCCAACGGGGTGTTCATGGACGCCTACAACACCGACGTGCGTCCGCTCCTGGCGGAGGTGCGCGCCGAGCGGGGGCTGGACCCCGACCCGATGGCCGCCTACGCGCGCTCGGGGTACTTCGAGAAGATCGCCGCCGAGCGCGTCGGCGGTGCCCAGGCCGGCTGGGGCGCTTGAGACCCGCGCCTCGCATGCTGAGAACACGGTTCATTCGTTGGGGGATATTTCATGAGAACGCCGGTTGAGAAACTGCTGCAGCGGTCACGCGCGCTCGGTGCGGACCCGCGCAACACCAACTTCGCGGGCGGTAACACCTCGGCCAAGGGCATGGCCGTCGACCCGGTGACCGGCTCCGACGTGGAGCTGATGTGGGTCAAGGGGTCCGGGGGAGACCTCGGCACGCTGGCCGAGACGGGCCTGGCCGTACTGCGGCTGGACCGGCTGCACGCCCTGAGCGGTGTCTACCCGGGGGTCGAAGGCGAGGACGAGATGGTCGCCGCGTTCGACTTCTGCGCCTTCGGCAAGGGCGGCGCGGCGCCGTCGATCGACACCGCGATGCACGGCCTGGTGGACGCGGCGCACGTGGACCACCTGCACCCGGACGCGGGCATCGCGATCGCCACCGCCGCCGACGGTGAGGCGCTGACGGTACGGATCTTCGGCGACCGGGTGGTCTGGGTGCCGTGGCGGCGCCCCGGCTTCCAGCTCGGCCTCGACATCGCCGCGATCAAGAAGGACAACCCGCAGGCCGTGGGCTGCATCCTCGGCGGCCACGGCATCACCGCCTGGGGCGACACCTCCGAGGAGTGCGAGGCCAACTCGCTGTGGATCATCCGGACCGCCGAGGCCCACATCGCCGAACACGGCGCGGCCGAGCCGTTCGGCCCGGTCAGGCCCGGCTACCGGTCGCTTCCCGAGGAGGCCCGGCGTGAGCGGGCCGCCGCGCTCTTCCCGGTGATCCGCGGCCTGGCCTCCACCGACGTGGCGCAGGTCGGCCACTACACCGCGACCGACGAGGTGCTGGACTTCCTGTCCCGCGAGCGTCACCCCGAACTGGCCGCGCTGGGCACCTCCTGTCCCGACCACTTCCTGCGCACCAAGGTGGCCCCGCTGGTGCTCGACCTGCCCGCCGACGCGCCGCTCGACGACGCCGTCACCCGGCTGCGCGAGCTGCACGCCGCCTACCGCGAGGAGTACGCGGCCTACTACGACCGGCACGCCACCGCCGACTCGCCCGCCATGCGCGGCGCGGATCCGGCGATCGTGCTGGTGCCGGGGGTGGGCATGTTCTCCTTCGGCCGGGACAAGCAGACCGCCCGGGTGGCCGGGGAGTTCTACGTCAACGCGATCAACGTGATGCGCGGCGCCGAGGCGCTGTCGCGCTACGCCCCGATCGAGGAGAGCGAGAAGTTCCGGATCGAGTACTGGGAGCTGGAGGAGGCCAAGCTGCGCCGGATGCCGGCGCCGAAGCCGCTGGCCACCAGGGTCGCGCTGGTCACCGGGGGCGGCTCGGGCATCGGCGCGGCCACCGCCCGCAGGCTGGCCGCCGAGGGCGCGTGCGTGGTGGTGGCCGATCGCGACCTGGACGCCGCGGAGAAGGTCGCCGCCGAGCTCGGCGCCGGGGCCTACCGGGCCGAGGACGTGGCGACCGCCGTGCGGGTGGACGTCACCGACGAGGCACAGGTGATCGCCGCGCTCCAGGCGGCGGTGCTGGCGTTCGGCGGGGTGGACCTGGTGGTCAACAACGCGGGCCTGTCGCTGTCGCGCTCGCTACTGGAGACCAGCGTCGCCGACTGGGACCTGCAGCACGACGTGATGGCCCGCGGCTCGTTCCTGGTCTCGCGGGAGAGCGCCCGGGTGATGGTCGACCAGGGCATGGGCGGGGAGATCGTCTACATCTCCTCCAAGAACGCGGTGTTCGCCGGGCCGAACAACGTGGCCTACGGAGCGGCCAAGGCCGACCAGGCGCACCAGGTACGGCTGCTGGCGGCCGAGCTGGGCCAGTACGGGATCAGGGTCAACGGCATCAACCCCGACGGGGTGGTGCGCGGCTCCGGCATCTTCGCCTCGGGCTGGGGGGCCAACCGGGCGGCGGTGTACGGGGTTCAGGAGGAGAAGCTGGGCGAGTACTACGCGCAGCGCACCCTGCTCAAGCGCGAGGTGCTGCCCGAGCACATCGCCGCCGCGGTCTTCCAGCTGACCCAGCTCACCCAGACCACCGGCCTGCACATCCCGGTGGACGCCGGCGTCGCCGCCGCCTTCCTGCGCTGACCCCGCTTCCCGCGGCAATCCCCGCTGAGAGGAGAACGTCTTGACCACGGTCCTGGATCGGATCGCCCCACCCCGCACGAAGGTGGGACTGGTCGCCGGTGGGCTGGGAGCCTACTGGCCGCAGTTCCCCGACCTGCTCCCGCAGCTCCGGCGCTCCTCCGAGCGCGTCTCGGCTCGGATGCGGGAGCTGGGCTGCGACGTCGTCGACGTCGGCTTCATCTCCGACGCCCAGGAGGGCGCGGCCGCGGCGGAGAGGCTGCGCGAGGCCGGCTGTGACATCATCGTGGGCTTCCTGACCACGTACATGACCGCGACGATGCTCCTGCCGGTCGCGCAGCGCAGCGGCGCGCCGGTACTGCTGATCAATCTCCAGCCCAGCGAGTCGATGGACCACGCGACCTTCGACACCGGCCAGTGGCTCGCCTACTGCGGGGCATGCCCGCTGCCGGAGATGGCCAACACCTTCATCCGCGCGGGCATCCCCTTCCGGTCGGTGTCGGGGTACCTGGAGGACGAGCGGGCCTGGGCCAAGATCGGCCGATGGGTGCGGGCCGCCGGTGTGCGCGCTGCGCTGCGCCGGGGCCGCCACGGGCTGATGGGGCACCTCTACCCCGGCATGCTCGACGTGGCCACCGACCTGACCCTGGTGCCGGTGAACCTCGGCGGGCACGTGGAGGTGCTGGAGTTCGACGACCTGCGGGTGCGGGTGGAGAAGGTCACCGACGCCGAGGTCAAGGAGCGCACCGGTCTGGCACGGGAGGTCTTCGAGCTGGCCGACACGGTCAACGACGAGGACTTCGCCTGGGCCGCGCGGGTCTCGGTCGGGCTGGACCGGCTGGTGGAGGACTTCGCCCTCGACAGCCTGGCCTACTACCACCGGGGCCTGGACGGGGAGATCCACGAGCGGCTGGGCGCGGGCATGATCCTGGGCTCGTCCCTGCTGACCGCGCGGGGCATCCCCACGGCCGGCGAGTACGAGCTGCGTACCTCGCTCGCCATGCTGGTCATGGACCGGATCGGGGCAGGCGGTTCGTTCACCGAACTGCAGGCGCTGGACTTCGCGCGCGGTCATGTGGAGATGGGCCACGACGGCCCCGCCCACCTGGCGATCAGCGCGCGCCGGCCGCTGCTGCGCGGGCTGGGCGTCTACCACGGCAAGCGCGGGTGGGGCGTTTCGGTGGAGTTCGACGTGGCGCACGGTCCGGTGACCACGCTCGGCCTGCTGCAGCGGCGCGACGGGACGTTCGCCTTCGTGGTCTCCGAGGGCGTCACGGTGGAGGGCCCGCTGCTGCGGATCGGCAACACCACCTCGCGGGTGGACTTCGGCTGCGATCCGGGGGAGTGGACCGACGCGTGGAGCGCCACGGGCATCTCCCATCACTGGGCGCTGGGCACCGGCCACCGGCTGGCCGAGCTGCGCGCGGTCGCCGACCTGCTCGGCATCGAGGTCGTCCACGTCCAGCCCTGAGGCGCGGCCCCGCCGGTCGGCTCTCCCGAGGGAATGACCGCTTCGCCGGGCGACGGCGTGGCCCGCGACTTCGGGGAAAGCGCCCCGCGCAGGGGTGAACCACCCGCCATCCATCTGACGCCGATCCCGGACCCCTACGGCCCGGGGTCCATCCGCCCATGCCCGAGAACACCTCCGCGACGGTCTACACCGTCGGCTCCGGGACCTGGACCTTCCGGGCCCGCCCGACCGCGGGCTCGGTCACGGTACGGGGGGTGCCGGGCTACCTGCCCCAGACGCTGCC
>NZ_JBEXUE010000569.1:0-5800 GCF_040614275.1 Streptosporangium sp. NPDC006013 | reverse complement strand
CGAAGTTGCGCCGGGGACCGCTGTCGGTGGTGGTCATCTTCATGTTGCGGGGGGTCGTCAGCTCTCCGAGGTGGCGTCCCCGGGTGTCGCGAAATCGGCCCGCTCGGCGGCGCAGCGCACCAGGGCGGGCAGCACCAGGCGCAGCGAGATGAAGGAGAGGTCTCCGACGACCAGGGTGGGCGCCTCGCCGACCATGTCCGGCGTCAGGTCCCTGACGTTGACCCGCTCCATGACCGTGACCCTGTCGTCGGTCCGCAGTGACCACGCGAGCTGGCCGTAGCCGACGTCGACGGCCAGCACGTGGGCCGCACCGCCGCGCAGCAGCACGTCTGTGAAGCCTCCGGTGGAGGCACCGGCATCCAGGCAGCGGCGCCCGGCGACCGTGAGGCCGAGGGGACCGAATGCCTCCAGCGCGCCGAGGAGCTTGTGCGCCCCTCGCGAGACGTAGTCCGGGCCCTCGGCCGCCTCCACCACCACGATGGCCGAGGCGGTGTCGACCTGGGTCGCCGCCTTGGCCGCCACCCGGCCGCCGACGCTGACCCTGCCGGCCTCGATGAGCTGGGCCGCCTGTTCCCTGGACCGCGCCAGCCTCCTGCGGACGAGTTCGCTGTCGAGGCGTGCCCGCCGGCTCACGGGTGCCGGTCCGGGACGTCGTTCACCGAGGCGAGCGTCTGCTCCAGTCCGGTGAGCACCTCCTCGAAGACGTCCGCGTGCGCGGAGACGGGCAGGGCGCCGAGCCGGGCGAGCCCGCCCAGCGCGGCGTCCGCCCGCTCGTCGCCCGTCTCCTCAAGCAGGTCCGTCATGCGCCCCCTCCGGATCCTCTCCTGGCCGCCTCGGCCGTCGTGGCCGTCTCGGCGCCCCTTGCCGCCGCACGGACGCGACGCTCACCGGCCCCGTGCCCGTGAATTCCCCGACCGTATCGGAACCCGCGTCCCCCGTCGCCCCGGCGGGCCTCCCCGGTTCCGTCGCCGCCCGCCTCCCTCCGCCCCGGCGTGGGTCAGGAGAGCGGGTTCTTCAAAGCTGGGTAAAGCGCGAACTAACGCGGGGGTCTCGCGCGTTGTCATCTCGTTAAGGTCGGCGGCCGCCCAAGCGCACCCTCCTCGGGGTTTCGTACGCCGCGGTGTACGCCTCTTTCCCGGCACACCCCCGCGCCGGATTGCATGCCGTACCCATGTGGAACGCTACCGTCCGTACCTGAAAGGGATTCAGGCCGGTCCGGAAGAGAAGGGAGCGCCACGCGATGGCGACCGTCGACGAGTGCCGGGCGGCACTGCGCAAACTCGGCGAGCAGTTCGACGAGGTTGACCAGGCAAGCCGCGCCAAGCACGTGGTCGAGCGCAGTATCAGCTGCCACATCAAGGATCTCGGCGTGACCTTTTATGGTCGCATCCACCACGGCGGCCTCGGCCCCTTCGAGGATCTGCCCTCGGACGACGACAGGGACGCCGAGGTGAAGCTGACCATCGGCAGCGATGATCTCGTCGCCCTGGTCAACGGGGAACTCGACATGGGACGGGCCGTGTTCGGCGGCCGGGTCAGGGTCGACGCCAGCTTCGGAGACCTTCTCCGCCTGCGCAAGCTTCTCTGAGGATCCCGCCCGAGGGCGGGATCACCTGAGGGGAGAGGCCGCCTGGACGAAGGTGGCCCTCTCAGCCGGCGGACGAGAGCGCGGAGTCGAGTGCCGCCTTCACCGCGTCCTCGTCCGCCCGGCCCTCCCCCGCGGCCTCCCAGGTCGCGGCTGAGGCGGCGCGGAGGCCGTCGAGCGGCTCACCTCCCCCCTCAAGGGTGAGGGCACCCCCCTCCCAGCGGGCCGTCCACCCGTCGCAGGTCCACCCGCCCCCGGCCCGCCGTACCTCGGGATAGGGCCGGTGCAGTGCGGACAGATCGCCGGCGACATAGGTCGGCCGGTGCCGGGGGGCGGCGGTCAGCACGTCGAGCGCGCTCGCCACCCCCGTCAGAACCAGCAGGCTGTCGACTCCGGCGTTGGTCGCCCCCTCGATGTCGGTGTCGAGCCGGTCGCCGACCACCAGGGGCCGCCGCGATCCGGTACGGAGCATCGACTCCCGGTGCAGGGGCGGCTCGGGCTTGCCCGCGACGATCGGCTCCACCCCGGTCGCCGTGGCGATGACCCTGACCATCGCGCCGTTGCCGGGAAACTCGCCTCTGCCGGTCGGCATCGTCGAGTCGGCGTTCGCGGCCACGAAGAGCGCCCCCTCCCGCACCGCGAGTGTCCCCTCGACCAGCAGGCCGTAGGAGAGGTCGGGGGCTATGCCCTGGACGACCGCGACCGGGCTGTCCAGGGCGGTGCTGACCGGGCGCAGACCATGGGCGCGCAACGCGGTGCGCAGTCCCATCCCGCCGACCACCAGCACCGCGGCACCCGGTTCGACCCGCTCGGCCACGAGCCGTGCGGCGGCCTGGGCGGAGGTGACGACGTCGTCGGGGGTCGCCGGAGCGCCCAGCGCGCTCAGGTGCTGGGCGATGGCGCCGGGGGTACGTGAGGCGTTGTTGGTGACATAGGCGAGGCGCACGCCACGCTCCGCCGCCCGGCGTAGCGCCTCGGGCGCCCCGGGTACGGCGTCGCGCCCGAGATACACCACCCCATCGAGATCAAGGAGGAGGGTGTCGTACAGGTCGATCAGCGCATTCGTGTCCACTGGCCTATTTCATCACCCACGTTCCATTGCTCGCACAGATCACATACGGATCACATCCGGCGGGCCCGTAACGTGGCGCGCACGCTTTTCAAAGCGGAGACGTAGTGCCGCTGGTCGGGCCGCATCGCGACGGCGATGGCCAGCGGCTCCTGGGCTCCCTCCATGTCCCCGGTCCGCCACAGGGCGAGCCCGAGACCGAAATACGCGTAGTCCTCGGCTGGATTCGCATCGATGATCCAACGAAAGCTGTCGACCGCGTCGGCGTACTGCCGGGAGTTGAACTGCGCCCGGGCGAGAGCCTCACGGATGCTCCGGGACTCCGGCTCCGCGTAGGCCGCCCGCTCCAGCAGCGCGGCAGCCGCCGCCGGGCTCCCCTCGGCCAGCAACCTCATCCCTCGTTGAAACCATTCGTAGACGTCCCCGACCGGAGCGCCCGTCTCGGGGTTGGGGGAATCAGACGGACCGCTACGTCCTTGGACCATTGTGTGAGGCCTCCTTCATCGACAGACGACAGATCTGGCCGACTCCCTGACGGGACCGGGCACCACCGCAGCCTTGAGACGGCGCCCGGCCGTTTCAGGCCTTTATGGCAGCATGCCCTCTATGGCGAATCCTGAACTGCCGGTGCCCGACGGGCTGGTGCTACGCCCGTTCCGCGGCGTACGGTTCACGGTCGACGATCTGGCCGGGGTCACCTCACCGCCTTACGATCTCATCGACGAGGCGGGCGTACGGGAGTTGCTCGACACCCACCCCAACAACGTGGTGCGTTTGATCCTTCCCGGCATCGACCAGCCCAGGTACGCCGAGGCGCGGGAGAGGCTTCAGGAGTGGCTCTCCTCCGGCGTGCTGGCCGCCGACGAGACACCCGCGATCTACGTCTACGAGCAGTCCGGGCCCGGGATCCTGCAGCGCGGACTCATCGGCGACGTGGGCCTGGCGGGGCCGGACCAGCACATCGTCCTGCCGCACGAGAACGTGATGCCCGGACCGGTCGCCAACCGGCTGGCGCTGATGCGCACCACGGAGGCCAACCTGGAGCCGATCTTCCTGCTCTACGACGGCGCGGGCGGCGCCGCCACCCGCCTCGTCGACCGGACCGCCACATCCCGGCCTCCGCTGGCGGAGGCGGTGACCGGCGACGGGGTCAGACACCGGCTGTGGGCCGTCACCGACACCGGTGAGCTCGCCTCCATCAACGCCGATCTCCGCCCTCGCCAGGCCCTGATCGCCGACGGACACCACCGCTACGCCACCTACCTCGAACTCCAGCGGGAACACCACGCCTCAAGGCCCGCGGAGCCCGGGCCCTGGGATTTCGGTCTCGCACTCCTGGTGGACTCCGGCGCCTACCCCCCGCATCTGAAGGCCATCCATCGGGTCATTCCCGAACTGCCGCTCGGGGAGGCGCTGGCCAAGGCCAGGGGCTCCTGGCAGGTACGGGAGCACGCGGGCCTGGCCGAGGGGCTGGCCGCGCTGGAGGAGAGCACCGGACCGGCCTACCTGTTGTCCGGCGGGGGCCCCACCTACCTGCTCACCGACCCCGACCCCGACCGGCTCGCGCACGCCATGCCGACCGACCGCTCGGCCGGATGGCGGGCGCTGAACACCTCCATCCTCGCGGAGTTCCTCCTGCCGAAGGTGTGGGGGATGCGGGACGACGAGCGTTCGGTGCGCGTCGTCCACCACGATCCGGAGGCCGCCACACAGCTCGCGCGGGCCTCCGGCGGGACGGCGGTGCTGCTGCGCCCGCTGGCGGTCGAGGACGTGCTCGCGATCGCGGCCCGGGGAGAACGGGTGCCCCGCAAGTCCACCTCCTTCGGCCCCAAGCCCCGCACCGGCCTGGTCCTGCGTCTGCTCAGCACTTCGGCCCAGAGCCCGCCCACGAGCGGTCTGGCCCCCCAGGAAGCCGGGGCTTTGAGCGACTCCGAGGCCTCTGGCTCCTGGAGGTCCGAACAGTGACCGGGATCACACGTTCACCCCGGAGACGACAGCTCAGCGGCCCTCACAAGCGGCACCGGGTCGCTTGCCTGCGACACCTTTCTTCGCGTACGGAAGCGAGCGACCAAGGACGACTCTCTACGATGTGAGCTGCACCGGAATGGCCGAATACCGTTCTGGGGACGCCGGTTCCAGTTATGAGGTGACCTGTGGACAACATCACCGCCCTCGGCGGAGACGTCTATGAGATCGACACGAGGATGGCCGGATACTCCAGTATCACGGCCGGATACCTGATTCTCGGAGATCGGCCCTGCCTGGTGGAGACGGGTACCTCCACCTCGGCTCCCGTGGTACGCGACGCCCTGACCTCGCTGGGCGTCGGCCCGGCGGATCTCGCCACGGTCGTTGTCACGCACATTCACCTGGACCACGCGGGCGGAGTCGGGGACATCGCCGGTTTCTACCCGGACGCGGAGATCGTGGTTCACGAGAAAGGCGCCCGGCATCTCGCCGACCCGTCCAGACTGATGGCCAGCGCGCGAATGGTCTGGGGCGACAAGCTGGACACCCTGTTCGGCGAACTCTCCCCCACCGAAGCCTCACGAATTCGCGCGCTAGGCGACACAGGCACCATCGACCTCGGCAACGGACGCACGCTGAGCAGCCACCACTCCCCGGGACACGCCAAACATCACGTGGGGCTCATCGACTCCGGCACCGGTGACCTCTACGTCGGCGACGCCGCCGGGGTCTACCTTCCGGAGACGGGCGACCTACGCCCCGCCACGCCCCCGCCGGACTTCGACCTGCGGACCGCGCTGGACTCGATCGCCCTGTTCAAGGCGCTGGGCCCGCAACGGCTGCTCTTCAGCCACTACGGGCCGGTCACGGACGTGGAAGAGATCCTGGGACGCTCCGCCGAGGAGTTGCGCGTCTGGGTCGACCTGACCCGTCAGGCCCGCGCGCAGGCCATGGACCTGGACCACGCGGTGGCCATGGTCAGGGAGCGGACCCGTGACCGCTATGCGGCGCTGAAGGCGGACGAGGCCACCGCCGAGCAGTTCGAACTGCTGAGCGGCGCCCCGTCCAACGTGGCTGGAATCCTGCACTGGCTGGACCGGACAGAGTCGTAAGGACGCGTCCCCTGGGCCCAGGACCGCACTGGAATCGCCATTTCGGGTGAACGGGCCGTTCGCCCG
>NZ_JBEXUE010000568.1:0-5817 GCF_040614275.1 Streptosporangium sp. NPDC006013 | reverse complement strand
CCAGGCTCGGAGAAACGCGACACCGCGATGACGCGCTTGCCGCCTCCGGCCGCCCTGACCCCGTTCAGCGCCGGGCGGACGTTGACAGCCGAACTCTCCCCCAGTTACGGTCTGGACCGTAAATGAGAGTGAGGAGTTCCGCGTGCGGACCATCGCAGAGCTGGAAGAACGCCTGTCACGCCCCCGTGACGGGCTGGTCGAGGATCTGGGCAAGCTCGACGGCGACATCATGGTGCTCGGTGCCGGAGGCAAGCTTGGCCCCAGCCTCGTCCGCCTGGCGCTGAACGGGGTCAGGGCGGCCGGAGGCGGCAAGCGCGTCATCGCGGTGTCGCGTTTCTCCGAGCCTGGCCTGGCGCAGGCGCTCAGCGACGAGGGCGCCACGGTCGTGGCGGCCGACATCGCCGACGAGAACGCGCTGCGTGAGCTGCCCGACGTGCCCAATGTGGTCTTTCTCGTCGGTGCCAAGTTCGGCACCCAGGGGCGCGAGCACGCCACCTGGTTCACCAACGCCTACCTGCCCGGTCGGGTGGCCGACCGGTTCGCGGGCAGCAGGATCGCCGCGCTGTCGACGGGCAACGTCTACCCGCTCGTTCCGATCACCTCCGGTGGTTCCACCGAGGACTCGCCCACCGGGCCGGTCGGCGACTACGCCATGAGCTGCCTGGGCCGCGAGCGTGTGCTCACTCATTTCGCCGAGGAGCGCGGCACACCGACGGCGCTGATCCGGCTCAACTACGCCGTCGAGACGCGCTACGGCGTGCTGGTCGACCTCGCGCAGAAGATCGTCGCCGGACAGGCCATAGACGTGACCACCGGCCAGGCGAACGTGGTCTGGCAGGGCTACGCCAACGAGGTGACGCTTCGCTCGCTGCTGCTGGCCTCCGTTCCGCCGTACGTGCTCAACGTGACCGGACCCGAGCTGGTCTCGGTACGGCAGGTCGCCACCGACCTCGGCCGCCTGCTGGGCAGGGAGCCGGTCTTCATCGGTGAGGAGGCCTCCACGGCGCTGTTGTCCAACGCCTCGCGCTGCCACGGTCTGTTCGGCTACCCCGATCTCACGCTTGCCGAACTGGTCGAGCACACCGCCCGCTGGGTGGGTGACGGGGGGGCGCTGCTGGGCAAGCCCACCAAGTTCGAGCGCCGTGACGGCGCGTTCTGACCGCATCGGCGAGAGTGAAAGGGGAACGTACGTGCTCAGCACGGCACCTGAGAGACATGGTTCCGTCCACGACCTGTTCCGCAAGGGCATAGTCATCCCGGCGCACCCGCTGGCGCTGACCGAGGAGCGGCGGCTCGACGAGCGGCGGCAGCGGGCGCTGACCCGCTACTACGTCGAGGCGGGGGCGGGCGGTCTGGCCGTCGGGGTGCACACCACCCAGTTCGCGATCCACGGCACGGGCCTGCTGCCTCCCGTGCTGGAGTTGGCCGCCGAGACCGTCCGTGGCTACGAGCGCGAGGTGGTGCTGGTGGCGGGCGCGACCGGGAGCACCGCGCAGGCGGTGGCGGAGGCGGAGTTGGCGGCCTCGCTCGGTTACCACATGGTGCTGCTGAGCCCGTATCGCGAGCTGGACGAGGATCAGCTCATCGAGCGGACCCGCGCGGTGGGGGAGGTGTTGCCGGTGATCGGCTTCTACCTGCAGCCCGCCGTCGGCGGCCGGACGCTGACCCGCGACTATTGGACGCGTCTGGCCTCGATCGACGCGGTCGTCGGCATCAAGGTCGCCCCGTTCAACCGTTACCGGACGCTGGACGTGCTCCATGGCGTGGTCAGGGCCGGGCGCACCCGCCAGGTGGCGCTCTACACCGGCAACGACGACCACATCCTGTCGGACCTGATCACCTCGCATCGCGTCGTCGTGGACGGCGAGGAGGTCGACGTCGAGTTCGTCGGCGGTCTCCTTGGCCAGTGGGCGGTGTGGGTGAAGCGGGCGGTCGAGCTGCTCGACGAGGCGCGGCGCGCCCGTGGCGGCGACGACGCCGCCGTGCGCAGGCTGCTCACCCTCGATGGGCACCTGACCGACGCCAACGCCGCCATCTTCGACGCCGAGCACGGCTTCCGCGGCTGCATCCCCGGTATCCACGAGGTTCTGCGCCGCCAGGGTCTGCTGGCCGGGCGCTGGTGCCTGGATCTGGAGGAGGAGCTCTCCCCCGGGCAGCGCGCCGAGATCGACCGGATCTGGGCGGCCTATCCGTGGCTACGCGACGACGAGTTCGTCGCCGAGGGCTTGGACCGGTGGCTGCGCTAAAGGGTCAGGCGGTAGAGCGTCAGCGGTCGGCCGCTGGAGCCGCTGGAAAGGTTGCCGGTGCGTTCGGCCAGCCCGGCCAGCTCCAGGCGGTGCAGCATCCGGCGGGCCGTGCGCTGCTGCACCGCGAGCCGCTCGGCGATCTCGCGGGTGGTCAGTGGCTGATCGCCCACCGTCGCCCGCGCCTCCAGCAGCTTCTCCAGCGTCGCCACCGACAGGCCCACCCGGCGGGCCAGGAGCGGCAGGTTCGTCTCGCTGGCCGGGGGCGGGGCGACCGACTCCAGCACGACGTCGGTGTCGGCCCGCAGCGACAGCACCGCGGCCACGTCGCCGATGCGCCGGGCCCTGGCCAGCGCCCTGCGGGCCAGGCTCTCGGCCTCGGCGGCGCTGCGGCCCAGGCCGAACCCAGCCCGCACGACCCGGCTGTAGGCGGCCAGCCGCGACAGCATCGGCAGGGAGGAGAAGCCGCCCGTCGCGTCGTGCAGCGGGCCGCGGGTGGTGACCAGCAGGTGGACGCCGCCCCGGAAGGCCGCGAGCGTGCCGCCAAGCGCGGTCGCCTCGCGCAGCAGGCCCTCCTCGCCGTCGAGCTCGATCAGGCCCAGCGCGATCTGCGCGTCCTCCTGCGCCTGGCCCTCCGCCGACAGCAGGAGCCGGCGCAGGGCGATGCGGACCGAGTGCGTCGAAGGCACCAGGCGCAGCACCGGGAGTTTGCCGCGCAACGCATCGTGCACCGAGCTGAGGCAGGTGATCACGGTGTGCTCGCCGCCGCGGCGGTGGAAGGCGATGGCCGACCGCGAGGTCAGGCCGCTGCGCCAGGGGAGCACCCGCAACTCGTCGGTGGGCAGGCCGGCCTCGGCGAACGTGGCGGTCACGTCGGCGCCCGACAGGGTGTCGATGGACAGACGGGTGACGTCGTGGCCCTGGTGCTGGAGCCGTACGAGGGCGCTGAGCAGGGTCGCGCCCGAGTAGTCGACGAACGCGGTGGGACGCGTGAGAACGTCGGCCTCTTGCGCGAGCATGTACGGCACGACGCCGGTGAACAGCCAGCCCTCCACCGCGCCGGCGTGCGCCTCGACGATCGTGGGCGCCTGCGACTCGTGGTCGTAGTCGAGCCGCAGCGTGCTCACACCCGGTTGTTCCTCACAGATGGCCGCCACGTCGTCGACCAGGTCGTGGGGGCCGACCACCCCGATGAGGATCCCCACTGAGACCTCCTGGCTAAATTACGGTCAAGACCGCTATGACTTTATCTCGTGCGAGGTGTTGCGTGACTCCGAAATTCCCCAGCGCCGCGGAAGCGGCCGGCAGGACACTCGGCGACGAGGAGGTGGCCGCCGCCGAGCGGGTGATCCGCTCGGGGATGCTCAACTCCGTGTGGGGCACCGAGACCAGGGCGCTCGAACGCGAGATGGCCGAGCTGTGCGGCGCCCGGCACGCCGTGGCGTGCAGCTCGGGCACCGCTGCTCTGCATCTCGCGGTCGTGGCGGCCGCTCCGAACCCGGCCGACGAGATCATAACGACGCCCATGACCGACTTCGGAACCGTGGCCCCCATCCTGGCGCAGAACGCGATCCCTGTCTTCGCCGACGTCGATCCGCTGTCCGGGAATCTCGATCCGGCCGCCGTGCGGGCCGCGATCACCCCGCGCACCAGGGCGATCATGGCCGTGCACCTCTTCGGCGCACCCGCCGCCGTGGACGAGTTGCGGGCGATCGCCGACGAGCACGGGATCATGCTGATCGAGGACTGCGCGCAGGCGTGGCTGGGCGAGCTGCCCGGCGGCCGGCCGGTGGGCGCCGCCGGCGAGATCGGCTGCTTCAGCCTGCAGCAGTGGAAGCACGTCACCTGCGGCGACGGCGGTCTCGTGGTCACCGACGACGACGCGCTGGCCCGGACGATGCGGCTGTTCTCCGACAAGGGCTGGGACCGGGCCGACGGGCGGCACCACCTGAGCTTCGGGCTCAACTACCGGATGACCGAGCTGCAGGCTGCGGTGGCTCGCGCGCAGCTGGCCAAACTGCCGGGCGTGGTGGCCGCCCGGCGGCACTGGGCCACGCGGTTGCTGCGGGAGCTGGCGGGGCTGCCGGGCCTCGCTCTGCCCGATCCGCGCGGGCACGCGTGGTGGTACTTCCCGGTCGTGCTGCCGGGCGGAGGGGCGCCGGAGCTCGCCGCCAGGCTGGCCGCCGACGGGATTCCGGCCCGGTCCGGGTATCTTGCCGAGCCGCTCAACCGGGCACCGTTGTGGGACGGGCCGATGTACGGTACGTCCAGATTTCCGCTGTCGGCGCCGCCGGCCGCCTGCCCCGAGGCGGACCGCCTGGTCGGCGAGACGTTGCTGATCGTGGACCTGAACGAGAACTACACCGCCGACCACGTCGCGGCGATCAGTGATGGATTCCGTCGTTACGTTCAGATGTCGGGCATTGACCCTTCATGAGGGTGGTCGCTACATTTCGGTCGGGACCGGTATTGCCAATAAGCCGGTGTTTCCAAGAAAGGAAGGCCCAATGAGGAAGGTCGCACTCGCCGGCCTCGCGGCCGCCCTGGGAGTCGTGCTCGCCGGATGCGGCGGCTCCGGCTCAGGGTCGGACAAGAGCACGGTGACACTCTGGATGTACCCCGTGATCGGGGATCAGGCCAAGAACCAGGCGTTCTGGGCCAAGATCGAGAAGGACTTCGAGGCCAAGAACGCCACGATCGATCTCAAGGTCGACCATCAGCCCTGGGAGGGCCGTCAGGAGAAGATCACGACGGCGCTCGCCTCGAAGAAGGGCTTCGACCTGGTCGTGCTCACTCCCGACCAGATCCCGCAGTACGCCAAGCAGGGCGCCCTGGCCCCGGTGGACGACGTGGTGGCCGCCGCCAAGACCTCCTTCCTGCCCAACGCTCTCACCGCGCTGAGCATGGAGGGCAAGCTCTACGGCGTGCCGATCTACCAGACCATCACCGCGCCGATCTACAACAAGAAGGCGTTCACCGACGCGGGCGTGACCGAGTTCCCCCAGACCTGGGAGGCGTTCAAGGCCGCCGCGCCCAAGCTCGCCGCCAAGAAGGTCGCGATCCTCGACTACCCCGGCGCCCCCGAGATCAGCCTGAACCAGAGCTTCTACCCGCTGCTGTGGGGCAACGGCGGCAGCGTGTTCGCCGCCGACGGCAAGAGCGTCGTCTTCAACGGTCCCGAGGGCATCGGGGCCCTGCAGTTCCTGCTCGACCTGCAGAAGCTGGGCGGCCTGCCGGAGAACGCGGCGACCAAGAAGAACGACATCGAGGGCGGCGCCCTGGCCGGAGGCAAGACGGCCGTCTACCACGCGGCCACCGCGCTGCAGGTCGCCCAGCTCGGCGCGGCGATCGGCGACGACAACGTCGGCGTCGGGCTGCCGCTGGAGAACACGAAGAAGGTCGCGTTCGGCATCCCCGGCGGGCTCGTGCTGGCCAAGCACTCGCCGAACGCCGAGGCCGCCAAGAAGTTCGCCGCCTTCCTGTCCGCGCCGGAGGCCTCGGCGGCGCTGGCCAAGGAGTCGGGCTTCTTCTCCGCGCGTACCGACGTGACCGTGCCCGGCACCTCTCCGGTCGT
>NZ_JBEXUE010000567.1:0-5829 GCF_040614275.1 Streptosporangium sp. NPDC006013 | reverse complement strand
CGTGCGTTGAGTGCAGCGCCGACGACCTAGGTGTCGCGCCAGGTCAAGAAGTCGTCGCATGGGCCCGCGCCGGGTGCCTCCTCCGGTGCGGGGAAGGCCCCCGCCGGCGGAAACGGCCGGGCCGCGAAGACACCGGCAGGGCCGCCGGGTGCGATGCCCAGACCGGGCGAGGTGGGCGTGATCCCCCGTCCCGCTGACGGCCTGCCTCCGGTGATCAGTTCCATCCCCACCAGGCGGAAGGTCGTCTTCCTGACCATCGACGACGGCTGGGAGCAGGATCCCGGCTTCGTGGCACAGGTCCGTGACCAGCGGATCCCCGTGGCGGCCTTCGTCACCCGCGACGCCGTGGAGGCCAGGGGCGCGACCGATCCGACCGCCCAGGGCGGCAGGTTCCTGGGCGCGGGCAAGTGGAGGTACGTACGCGACCTGCGCAACGCGGGGGCGACGATCGAGAACCACACGCTGACCCACCCGAACCTGCCCGCGCTCGGCTACGAGGGGCAGAAGGCCGAGATCTGCGGCACCTCCACACTGATCCGCAGGCACACCGGCACCGCGCCCACCCTGTTCCGCCCTCCGTTCGGCAACCACAACACGCTGACCCGCAGGGCCGCCAAGGCCTGCGGCATCGACGCGCTCCTGCTCTGGACCGCGACCGTGCAGCCAGGCGGGAAGATCGCCTACCAGGTGCCCGACAAGAAGCTCCGCCCCGGCGACGTGCTGCTGCTGCACTTCCGCCCGAACCTCGCCCGTGACTTCGAGATCCTCGTCGCCAAGATCAGGCGCCGGGGGTTCGAGCTCGGCAACCTCGACGCGTACCTGAAGGCGGCGACCTCGAAGACCGCGACCCGCTAGCCCCGTTTTCCACACCTGCCCCATCGTTGCAGGTCAGCAGCTATATCTGATCCACTGCGGCGGGTAATCACCCCAGGTGAATCGAGGTCGCGTGCGGAATACCCGGCAGAACGGTGTCG
Organism: Streptosporangium sp. NPDC006013; assembly: GCF_040614275.1. NCBI lineage: Bacteria > Bacillati > Actinomycetota > Actinomycetes > Streptosporangiales > Streptosporangiaceae > Streptosporangium > Streptosporangium sp. NPDC006013. The sequence goes on along the minus strand of NZ_JBEXUE010000567.1, from coordinate 4,855 downwards.
TGCCCCAGCGTGGCGAAATCGCCCGCCGCCGACTGCTGATCACAGGGAGGTCAGCAACCGCAGGGCCGCGAACGAGGCGCTGCCGGGCTTGGCAGCGTGTGTCAGGATGCGCTGACCGTTACCTTCGGGCAGATGCAGCACCTCGTAGTCAAGCTCGAGGTCGCCGATCTCGGGATGGCGGAACCGTTTCGAACCGCTGGTGCACAACCTCACCGCGTGACCGGCCCACAACGAGGCGAACTCCGGGCTGTTCACGCTGAGCTCTCCCACAAGTTCGGCCAGACGCCGGTCGTCGGCGAACTGAGCCGCGACATAGCGCAGTGAGGCCACTGCGAGCGCCGCCTCGGCATCCCAATCGATGTAGAGGTCGCGGGTGTGTGGATCAAGGAACAGCATCCGGATCTGGTTCGGCCGATCCGTCGGCCTCGTGAAGGCGGCGAAATCGAGGTGTCCGGCCAGCAGGAGGTGCCCGGCACGGTTCCAGGCGAGGACGTCGTTGAACCGGCCCAGCAGCACAGCGGGGACATCACCCATCGCGTGCAGTAGCTGCTCGGCGCCGGGCTTGGCACTCTCCGGCTTCGGCGGGCGACGGCGTTTGGCCGGAGCCGGGCGGGCAAGCGCGAACAGGTGTGCCCGCTCATCCGCGTCCAGCCGCAGGGCCCGGGCCAGCGCGTCGATGACCGCGTCGGAGGCGTTCTGCGATTGTCCCTGCTCCAGGCGGGTCAGATAGGTCACCGAGACCCCGGCGAGCTGCGCGAGCTCTTCGCGCCGTAGACCGGGCACTCGGCGGCGGCCGTAGGTGCGCACGCCGGCACCTTCGGGGGTGAGCCGATCGCGGCGCGAGCGGAGGAACTTTCCGAGCTCGGTTACCGGCCGATCCTCGTACGTGAGCTGTACTGCCATGCCGCCATTCTCGCCGACCGCGACGGCCGGAGCCTGTCCCTCTCAGTGCTGGGCAACCGGGGGTTCTGGCTGCGCACGACAGGGCCGCCGAGTCTGGATCACATGCCGGACGTCAAAACATCTGTCTCACCATCGTCCACCGCCACCGAGCGGTTGACCGCGCGCAAGCGGGTCGTATTGGCGGTGCTGCTCACGGCGAACTTCACGCTCGCGGTGGACTTCTCCATCCTCAACGTCGCGCTGCCGCACATCGGCCGCGGCCTCGGTTTCACCAACGGTGATCTGCAATGGATCGTCACTTCGTTCGCGCTCTGCGCCGCCGGGTTCACCCTGTTCTTCGGCCGCGTCGCAGACCTGTTCGGACGCAAACGACTCTTCCTCCTCGGCATCGTCCTGCTCGGTGTCTTCTCTCTTGCCGGTGGCCTGGCCCAAGAGCCCGTCCTCCTGATCACCGCTCGCGTCGGCCAGGGCATCGCCACCGCGATGGTCACCCCCGCCGCCTTGTCGCTACTGACCACGATGTTCGGTGAAGGTCCGGCACGCTCGCGTGCCCTCGGCCTCAACGGTGCCCTCATGGCCGCCGGTTTCACCACCGGTGCGGTGCTCGGCGGTCTCCTCACCGGCGTGGTGAGCTGGCGATGGGCGTTCTTCATCAACGTCGTCGTCGCCATCGCCGTTCTCCTCACCGCCCCATTCGTCCTGGCCGAGAAACCGGCCGAAAGACGCCCCCGTCTCGACCTGCCCGGTGCGATCACCGTCACGTTCGGTCTTGTCGCCCTGGTCTACGGCATCGCCACCGCCGGAGAGGCGGGCTGGCGCAGCCCCGCCTCATGGGGGCCGATCATCGCCGCCGTCGTGTTCTTCGCGATCTTCTGGGCCATCGAATCCCGAGTGCCCGAACCGCTCGTCGCCCCCGCGCTGCTGCGGCGCAGCAACGTCGCCTGGGGCAACATCGCGGGACTCCTCGCCTACGCGACCGAAACCTCGCTCGTGTTCCTCCTGACCCTCTACCTTCAGAAGATCCTCGGCTACAGCGCCGTAGGCGCAGGCCTCATCCTCGCCGTCCTCGGCGTAGGAACCGTTGTTGGAGGGCTCCTCGCCCCAAAGGTCATCGGCAGAACCGGGGCGAAGGCCGCGATCATCATCGGCTTCGTCGTTCAAGCAGCCGCGACGATCCCGCTCGCCTTCGTCGGAGACGACCGCGGATGGCTCATCGCACTGCTCATCGTCACCTTCATCGGCGGGATGGCGAACCTCGTCGCGATCGTCGGCTACGCCGTCACCGCCACCGCCGGCGTCCCGAGTGAACAGCAAGGGCTCGCGACCGGACTGGTCACCATGAGCCAGCAGGTCGGTATCACCCTCGGCACACCGGTCATGTCCGCTCTCGCCATGAGCCAGGTCGCCACATCCCTTCTTCCCGGATTGCGGTTCGCGATCGGCATCAACGCCGTCCTCGCGATCGGCACAGCACTCCTGACGACAATCTTCCTGCGCCTTCCCACAGACAGGCCCTAGCCTCGGCCGGCGTCCCGCTCCGGTGGACTCAGGCGCACCCGTGCCCGCCTCGCCCGGCGGTGCGGGCCGTGAATCCGGTACGGGAGGCTCGCGGTGTCGCCCGCGCGGCGTACCTCGAAATCACTCCGGAGGTGGACGCCCCGGGGGTGCCTCCCGCACCACCATGGAGTCACGCCTCCGGGGGGATGGCGGGCGGCGGGGATGCGTCCATGTGACGGGGCATGCGTGGAGACATTCCCCGCGGCAGGAGGAGAGCCGGCGCCGCGAGCCGAGGGACGGTCTCGGTCCGGCCGAGAAGTGCGGTCTCGCACCGGACCATGTGACAAAGATCGCACCAGCTCGCGGCGCCCCTCCCTCTTTTTGCTCTACAGCTTGTAGTACTACTAAGGATAGAACTACGAGCTGTAGAGCAACAGGCCCGCGAGGGGAACGCGAAGGGAAGATGGACGCACTAGACCTGGCACGGTGGCAGTTCGGGGTGACCACCGTGTACCACTTTCTGTTCGTACCCCTGACCATCGGCCTCGGCGTCTTCGTGGCCGGCCTGCAGACCGCCTGGCACCGCACGGGCAAGGAGCACTACCTGCGGCTGACGAAGTTCTTCGGGAAGATCTTCCTGATCAACTTCGCGATGGGCGTGGTGACCGGCATCGTGCAGGAGTTCCAGTTCGGCATGAACTGGAGCGAGTACTCGATCTTCGTCGGCGACGTCTTCGGCGCCCCGCTGGCGCTGGAGGCACTGCTCGCGTTCTTCCTGGAGTCGACCTTCATCGGTCTGTGGATCTTCGGCTGGGACAAGCTCCCCAAACGCGTTCACCTGGCCACCATCTGGATCGCGGTCATCGGTTCCACCGTGTCCGCCTACTTCATCCTCGCCGCCAACGCCTGGATGAAGCACCCCGTCGGCTACGAGGTAATCGACGGCAAGGCCCGGATGACCGACCTGTGGGCGGTGCTCACCAACTCCGCCGCCCTCGCGCAGGTGCCCCACGTGGTGGGGGCGGCCTTCGTGGTCGGGGGCGGTTTCGTGCTGGCGATCTGCGGCTACCAGGTCCTGAAGGAGCGGCGCGCCGCCACGGCGCGGCGGAACACCCCGAGCATCTGGCGGACCCCGATCCGGGCCGCGCTGGCCATGACGGCGATCGCCGGCGCGGTGGTCGCGGTCAGCGGGGACATGTCCGCCAAGCTGCTGTACGAGCAGCAGCCGATGAAGCTGGCCGCCGCCGAGGGGCTCACCCACGACACGGCCGGCGCGGCGTTCTCCCCGGTGCCGGGGGTGGAGATCCCCAAACTGCTCAGCTTCCTGTCCACCAACGACCCGAACGCGGTCGTCCAGGGCACGGCGGACATACAGGCCCGGTTCACCGAGCAGTTCGGCCCGGCCGACTACCTGCCCAACCTGCCGGTGGTCTTCTGGTCCTTCCGCGTGATGATCGTCTTCGGGATGGCCACGGTGGGCCTGTCGATTCTCGGCCTCTGGCTGACCCGAAGGCGCCGCGGCGGCAAGCACCCGCAGCAGGAGATCCCGGCCTGGTTCGCCAGGGCCGCCCTGCTGGCGCTGCCGCTGCCGACCATCGCGATGATCTCGGGCTGGCTGCTCTCCGAGATCGGCCGCCAGCCGTGGACCGTCCAGGGTGAGCTGCTCACCGCGGCGAGCGTGTCGCCCGGCGTGAGCCTCACCGAGGTGGCCATCTCACTTGCGGTCTTCACCCTGGTCTACGGCGTGTTCGCGGTGGCCGAGGCCGTACTGATCATCCGCCACGTCAAGGCGGGCCCCGAACCCGCCGTTCCCGCCGTGCCCCTCACCCCGCCCTCGCGCGACGACCAGACCGCGGACGTCCGGCTCCAGCCGACCCTGATGTACTGAAGGCGACCATCATGGAACTCACCACCTTCTGGTTCGTACTCATCGCGTTCCTGTGGATCGGCTACTTCGTGCTGGAGGGTTTCGACTTCGGCGTGGGCATGCTGGCACCGGCGCTGGCCAGGAACGAGGCCGAGCGCAAGCAGGTCCTGGGCACGATCGGCCCGGTCTGGGACGGCAACGAGGTCTGGCTGATCACCGCGGTCGGCGCCATGTTCGCCGCCTTCCCCGCCTGGTACGCCGGGCTGCTCAGCGAGTTCTACCTGCCGATAACGCTGATCCTCGTCGGACTGATCGTGCGCGGCATCGGCCTGGAGTGGCGCGGCAAGGTCCAGCACGCCTCCGACCGCGCCTGGTGCGACCTGGGCGTGCTGGTCGGCAGCGCGCTCCCCGCGTTCCTGTGGGGCGCCGTCTTCGCCGACCTGCTGCGGAACAGCGCGGCGGCCGCGCTGGTCGGCGGGGTGCTCTCCCTCTCGCTGTGCGTGCTGCACGGTGCGGTGTTCGTCGCGCTCAAGACCTCGGGACCGGTGCGCTCCCGTGCCCGGCGTGCCGCGATGATCGCCGCCGCGG
>NZ_JBEXUE010000566.1:0-5837 GCF_040614275.1 Streptosporangium sp. NPDC006013 | reverse complement strand
TCTGGAGCCTGACCAGCCGCTGGTCGGCCACGTACTCAAGGTAGCGTCGCATCTGCTCCACCCCCATTCCCGGCAGGCCGAGGCGTCGCCGCTCCAGTACGCCCTCATACTGGCGATCCGCTGGTCTTCGTCAAAGGTCATCACGTCGATCGGTTCGATATCGAACGTCCGGTCACCCAGCTTGGTCCGCACCCGGAAGTGGAAGGCGGCGCTGTCGCCGGCGATGCGGATGGTCAGCAGCTCGGTGTCCCGTCGTGCGCCCTCGAGCGCCGAGTAGAATTCGCGGATCGCGGCGCGACCACGACGTGGCTCGCTGCCCACCGGATCCTCGAGTGTCCCGTCCTCCGTGTAGCAGGACGCTATGTCGTCAGCGGTCCCGTTCGCCACGGCGTCCAGGTAACGGACGACGGCATCGTTGATCTTCCCGGCGCTCATCGGTCCTCCATCCGGAGCCGGGTGGCGGCGCGGTAGCCGAAGACCATTCCGGAGCCGAGCGGGACTCCGGGGGCCGGGTAGGCATGTCCGGCGACCGAGGCGGCCGAGTTGCCGACGGCGTACAGGCCGGGGATCGCGTTTCCGTCCTCGCCGAGTACCTGCCCGTCCTTTCCGATCCGTGCGCCGCCTTTGGTGCCGAGGTCGCCGAGCACCACCTGCACCGCGTGGAACGGAGCCCGCTCGATCGGGACGAGGCAGCTGTTCGGGCCGTCACCGGCGGCGAAGAACAGGTCGTAGGGATCCTCGCCGCGGTGGAAGTCGCTGTCCACGCCGGAGGCGGCGAAGCCGTTGAACCGCGTGACGGTCTTGCCGAGCACGTCGGCGGGCACGCCGATCCGCTCGGCGAGGCCGGTGAGAGTGCCGGCGCTGCGCCACAGGCCGGCCGTGCGGAACTCCTCGGGATCGGGCGCCGGCTGGGAGATCCCCGGCGCGTTCGGGAAGCGCTCGTCGAAGATCCACCAGACCGGAAGGTGCGACACGCCGGTGGCGTGCCCCGCGCGGATCTCGTGGCCCATCCGGTCGTACGGCAGCGACTCGTTGGCGAACCGCTCGCCCGCGGCGTTCACGAAGATGCCCCCGCGCAGGCCGAGGGTGAAGGCGGCGTGGCCGTTGGGGAACAGTACGGCCGGGCACCACCACGCCTCGTCGGTCAGGTCCGTCGCGGCGCCCACCGCCTGGAGCGCGGCGAGCGCGTCCCCGGTGTTCGACCCGGGGGCGGCCGACGACCAGTCCGCGCCGGGCAGGCCCTGCAGCTCGCGCCGAAGCTCCGCGTTGCGCTCGAACCCGCCGGCGGCCACGATCACGCCGCGCTCGGCGCGGATCATCAGTGCGCGGCCCTCGTACTCGGCCTCAGGCCGACGACCCGGCCGTCCTCGACCACCAGCGAGCGCATCCGCGTTCCGGTCCGCGACGTGGCGTTCCCGGTGCGGTCCAGGGCGAGCAGCAGCCGGCCAATGAGGGCCTGCCCCCCGGTCAGCGTCTCCCGCTCCTGCGGCACGCCGAACTGGTCGATCGAGATCGGCGGGCGCACCTGACCGAGCCTGGCGCCCAGCAGGTGCGCCGGCAGCGGCCTGGGGCAGATTCCCCGGCCGCCGGGCGCGCGCCCCGGAGCCGCGAAGTAGTCCGGGAACGGCAGGTACTCGAACTCCAGCACCGGGTCGCGGTCCAGGAACTCCACCAGCTCGGGCGCCGTCGAGACGTAGGCCTCCTGCAGCGCGGCCGGTGTGCGGTCGCCGACGACGGCCCGGAAGTACTCCAGCCCCCGCTCCACGCTGTCCTCGACACCCGCCTGGCGCAGGATGTGGTTGCCGGGCAGCCACAGACCCGACCCGGAGTAGGCGCTGGTGCCCCCGAAGTACTTCGTCTTCTCCAGCACCAGGGTGCGCAATCCGCCCGCCGCCGCTGTGTAGGCCGCCGTCAGCGCGGCGCCCCCGGATCCCACGACGACGACGTCGGCCGTCTCATCCCACTGAACTGGCACTGGTCTCCTCCAGATCGCTCGTGATGGCGGGCGGCGCGGCGGCCGTGCGGCCGGCGACCCGCCCGAAGGCGAGGGCATCGGCGATGTGGAACCCGCCGTCCTTCGCCCAGCTGTATGTGGAGCTCACCGACCCCGCGGCGTACAGGCCGGGGATGGCCGAGCCGAACGGGTCGAGGACCCGGCAGTGCTCGTCACGGCGCGGCCCCCCGCTGGTCCACCCCAGCAGCGGTGCCAGCTCGAACGCGTAATAGGGGCCCTGCTCCAGCGGGGTGAGGCTCTCGGCCCGGCGGCCGAACCGTTCGTCGCGGCCGGCGGCGCAGGCCGCGTTCCAGTGGCGGACCGTCTCGGCCAGGGTCTCTGGGGCGACGCCCAGCCCGGCGGCCAGCCCTTCGACGGTGTCGGCGCGCCGGATCCAGCCGCGATCGATCTCGGCCTGGTTGTCGAGGCTCCATTCGTAGCCCTCGATGAGCACCTTCCATCCGACCGGCAGGTACTCGCGCGGCGGGCACAGCGGCCCGGCGCGGCGCGTGCGCTCGTCGAACACGACGTACGCGGGCTGCGCCGGATGCAGCTCGTCGCGGCCGCGAATCCGCGACTGGCCGTGGCCGCCGAGCGCCGGGGTCTCGTCGACGAACCGACGCCCGTCGGGCGCGACCCAGATGTAGCCCGTCGCGGGCGGCACCATGAAGAACCCGGTGTCCGAGCCGGGGACGCGTATCCCGCTGAACGCGGTCATGTTGCCCATGTGCCACAGGTCGGCCCCGGCCTTCTGCGCCATCCGGTGTCCGTCACCGGTGCCCGCCGGGCTTCCCCAGACCGGGCACGGCGCGAGTCGCAGGTAGTCGCGCACCATGGCGGGGTCGTTTTCGAAGCCACCGGTCGCCAGCACCACCCCGGTCCGGGCCCGCACCCGCAGTGGCCCGCCACCGGACTCGGCGACGACACCCGTGACCACCCCGCCATCGATGACCAGCTCCCGGCCGGGCGTGGCGTAGCAGATCTCGACGCCCCGGGCGAGCGCCGCGTCGACGAGGAACCGGTACAGCAACTGGTCGCCCATCCGGCCCTCCAGGCTGTGGTAGCCGCCGTAGCAGTCGGCGCCGTCGAGGTGCGGGAACTCCGGGGGGTAGGCACCGTTCACGGCCACGGCCGCGCCGAGGCCCTCGATCCACCGGGTGTTGTGCCGGGTCTCCTCCGCCCAGGTGCGGATGACCGCCTCGGACACCGGGAGGTCCCCGCACAGGCTGCGCAGATAGACGGCGGCGCGCTGGGCGTCGAGGTTCTCGAACCAGCTGCCGCCCGAAACCCGGGTGTTGCCGCCCGCGGTCTCGGGCGGGCACTTCTCCAGCACCAGGACCTCGGCGCCGGCCTCGCGAGCCGAGATGGCGGCGGCGAGACCGGCCGCGCCGGCACCGAGGACCACGACCCCGGTCTGCCGGTCATATGGCTGCTGTGCTGACTGCATCGTCACTTCCGTCCGCATCGGCCCGCCGGAACCCGGGGGCGTGGTCTTCCGGGTAACCGGACCGTAATCAACGGCCTCGCCGCGCTCCCGGGCCGGTCCCGCTCAGCAGGACGAGCGGGGCAAGACCGGGACGAGGGGCCGGTCGGCGGCGCGAACAGCCTGCCGATCGCCGGTTCCGACCGGCCGCCGGGTACGGACGTCGCCGTGCGGATGAGATTTGGGTCCCGCTCATTGGGATGCCCGACGTGATCCGCGTCACTGGGCGCTTAGCGTCTGCGCCAGTGCACGACGCCGCTCATCGCAGGTGCTCGATGAAAGGCACGGTCACCGTCGAACAGGAGGCCGAGGATGATGGTCAACGGCGTTGCTCAACCGGCCTGGGCGCAAGGACCGCCGGTGAGCGCGGCTCCGTACGCCTTCCTCGGGCTCATCGGCGGACCTGACCCCGCCGGGGGCGGGCTGGAGCATTTCGACTGGCTCGTCGGCTGCGGTGTCCCGTTCGTGCCGAAGTTGTGGAACGAGCCATCCTGGGAGGCGCCGGCCGGGTACGGCCTGATGTACACCGGCGCAGAGAACGCCCATCTCTTCGCGGACCCGCTGTCCGCCGCGGCGGCCTGAACCGGACGAGCCGGTTGCGCTCCGCACCGCCCCTGATCTCCCCGAGCCCCGGCGGTTCCCCGCCGGGCCGGGATGACCGTACCCCCATCGTGGGGGACCTGCGGTCCGTCATCAACCGGAAAACGTGCGTGACACCGCGGTGTCCGCGTGGTGCCAAGGAGGAACAGCATCCCCCCGCCGGGACCTGCGCCACGAAGACGCTGAGGTCCGCGGCCACGCCGAGATTCATTGAAACATCACGTTTTTCTGGAGGCCTGACGATGAGTACTACGGATACGACGGCGGAGACGGGCGGGTGGACCCCACGGCTCGTCCTCTCCATGGTGACGATGGTCATGATCCTGGAGGGGACCGCGCTGGGGTTCAGCCTCGTGTCGACGGCGCTGCCGGCGATCACCACCCACTTCAAGACGGACCAGGGAGGCTGGCTTCTCACCGGCTTCATCCTCTCCGGGGCCGTCCTCTGCCCGCTGGTGGGGAAACTGGCCGACATCCACGGCAAGCGGCGAATGATGATCGTCTGCCTGCTGACGAGCACGGCAGGCTCGGTCCTGGCGACCGTGGCACCGACATTCGGCGTGCTCATCGCGGGCCGGCTGCTGCAGGGCACCGTGCTGCCCACGATGTTCCTGAGCTACTCGCTGATGCGCGACGTGTACCCACGGCGGATCCTGCCGCTGGCCAGCGCGGTCGCGATGACCGGCACCGGGGTCTTCTCCATCGGCGTGCCGTTCCTCATCGGATGGCTGCTCGACAACTGGGGCTTCCGCGGCCTGTTCGCCTTCGACATTCTCTGGATGGCGATCCTCACCCCGCTGCTGCTGCTGACCACTCCGGAGACGCCGCTGCGCGTCCCCTCGCGGGTGGACTTCCTGGGCGCCGGCATGCTGGGCTCTGGCCTGGGCATCGGGCTCCTGGGGATCAGCTTCGGCAGTACGTGGGGCTGGGGCTCGGTCACCACCCTGGGCGCGTTCGCCGTCGGCCTGCTGCTCATGGCCGGATTCGTCATGCGGTCGCTGAACTTCTCCGATCCGCTCGTCGACCTGCGGATCTTCACCCGCCGGCCGATCCTGCTCGCCGCGGTGACGGCCGCCACGGCATACGGGACGACCGGCCTCTCCGGCTCGATGTCTCCGATGATCGGCTTGACGCCGAGCGAGGCCGGGCTCGGCTACGGCCTGGGGATGACCGCGTCGGAGTACGCGATGATCTCGGCTCCGCAGTCGATCGCCATGGTGATCATGGGCGTTGTCGTCGGCAAGCTGCTCAATCGTGTGGGCGGCGCGACCATGATGAAGATCGGCCTGCTACTTCTCCTCGTGGGCGGTCTGCAACTCGGCTTCAACCACGGCAGCTACCTTCAGGTCCTCATCGCCGCCCTGCTGCTGGGCGCCGGGACGGGCCTGGCCTACGGCTCGATCCCCGGCATGGTCATCGCCGGCGCCCCGGCCGACAAGCAGGGTTCCATCGCCGGGATGGTACAGGTGAGCTACAGCGGCTTCTCCAGCACCACACCGGTCATCCTGTTCGTCATCATGGGGCAGTTCGCAATGCGTACCCCGGACGGCACCGTCCTGTACCCCGAGAGCTCCATCAACGCGGGTGCGCTGTTCATGGCGGGCCTGATCATCATCGGGCTGCTGCTCGCCTCGACGGTCCTGCGGGTCCGCAGGCAGGATTCGCTGCTCGACATCCCGGATTCGCTGCCCGAGCCGCCCCCCGCCACCGTGGCGGCGGCCCCGGACGGGGGGCGCTGACCCTCACGGCGGCGGCCGCTCC
>NZ_JBEXUE010000565.1:0-5858 GCF_040614275.1 Streptosporangium sp. NPDC006013 | reverse complement strand
TCGCGATCACCGGGACCTCCAGCTCCTTGGCGAGCAGCTTGATGGCCCGGGAGATGCAACTGGTGTGCCTGTATGCGGTCGCCACGCTGGGACTCAACATCACCACGGGCTACGCCGGCGCGCTGTCCCTCGGGCAGGGCGCGTCGTTCGCCATCGGCGCCTACGTCACCGCCGTTCTGGTGGTCTCGCACGGCTGGCCGATCTGGGCGGTGTTGCCGGTCGCCGCGCTGGCCGGGCTCGCCGCCGGGGCGCTGGCCGGGTTCCCGGCCGGAAGGCTGGGCGCGATCGGCCTGGCCATGATGTCGCTCGGCCTGATGCTCGTCGTCAACGACATGCTCATCCAGTTCCAGTCGGTGACCGGCGGCAACAACGGCCTGTCCGGCATCGACGCCCGTTTCTGGTTCGGCGGAGAGCCGGTCTCGACCCCGTGGGTCGTGGCGATCGTGATCGTCGTCGTGGCGAGCGTCAGCTACTGGCTGCACGCCCGGTACCGGACGTCCCGCCTGGGCCGGGCCACCGTCGCGGTCCGCGACGAGCCGATCGGCGCGTCCGCGCTCGGCGTCTCCGGCTACCTCACCAAGGTCGTCGCCTTCGCCGCCGGGTCCGCGCTGGGCGCGCTCAGTGGAGGGCTGTTCTCCTACCTGTCCGCCTACATCTCGCCGGACGCCTTCTCCTCCAACCTGTCCATCCTGTTCCTGGTCATGGTGGTGCTCGGCGGCAGCGGCTCCCGGTTCGGCCCGATCGTCGGCACGGTGCTGCTCGTGCTGATCCCGCTGCGCCTCGACGCGTACCCGCACCTGAACAACCTGCTGTACGGCGCGCTGCTTATCGTGCTCATGCGGCTGCGGCCGCGCGGCCTGTTCAGCCGCACCGCGGCGCCCGCCCCCCAGGGGCTGCGCGACCTGGCCGCCACTCCGGAGGTGGAGGTGCCGGAGCGCGCGCCCGGCGAGCCGATCCTGAAGGTCACCGACCTGCGGCGCAGCTTCGGCGGCGTGGACGCGCTCGGCGGGGTGTCGATGGAGCTGCGGCGCGGCGAGATCGTCGGCCTCATCGGGCCGAACGGGTCGGGCAAGACGACGCTGCTCAACGTCGTGTCCGGGCACTACCCGCCGACCGCCGGCCGGATCACCCTGCACGGGACGGACCTCGGCGGCCTGGGCGCCGCCGCCGTCGCCAAGCGCGGCGTGTCCCGCACCTTCCAGACCCCGAAGACGTTCCCCGGCATGAGCATCGAGGAGCACCTCGCGCTCCCAGCCGTCCACGGGGAACGTGACGAGGCGATGCGGGACGCCTGCCGGCGCGGCGCGCTCACCCTGCTGGAGCTCGGCGGCCTCGATCCGCACGACCCGGCCGCCGGCACCCGGGAGAGCCGGGTGATGAGCCATGGCCAGCTTCGCTTCCTTGAGGCCGCCATGGCCCTCGGCACCTGTCCGGAGGTCCTCCTCCTGGACGAACCCGCGGCCGGGTTGTCGGCCGCGGAGATCGAAGGATTCGAGCGCGTCGTCAGTGACGTCGCCGCAGCGGGAGTGGCCGTCGTGATCGTCGAACACCATCTGGACATGATCAGCCGCCTGGTCGACCGGGTCGTCGTCCTCGACCTCGGCAAGGTGCTGTGGGAGGGCGAGCCCGGGGACCTGCACAGCGTGGACAGCGTCCGCGCCGCGTACATGGGGGTCGCGTGAACGGCGGCCGGCTCAAGGTGGACGCGCTGCGCGTCCGGTACGGCGGCGTCACTGCCGTCGAGGACCTGTCCCTCACCGTCGAGCCCGGCACCTGCCTGGCCCTGCTGGGCGCCAACGGCGCTGGGAAGACCTCCACGCTGCGCGGCATCGGCGGGCTGGAGTCGGCCGACGGCGGGATCTGGCTGGACGACCTGCACCTCGACAACCTCCCGGCGAGCAGGCGGGCCCGGGCCGGGCTCGGCCACGTGCTGGAGGGCCGGCACGTGTTCAAGAGCCTGTCGGTGGCCGAGAACCTCCGGGTCGCCGCGGCCCGCGCGGCCCGTAAGTCCGAACTCGACCCGCTCGACCTGCTGCCCGAGCTGCGCCCGATGTTGCAGCGCCTCGCGGGCGGTCTGTCCGGCGGCCAGCAGCAGATGCTCGCCATCGCCCGCGCGGTGGCCGGCGCACCCCGCGTGATCATGTTGGACGAGCCCACGAACGGCCTGTCGCCCAGGCTGGTCGGCCGGACCATCGAGATCCTCGCCGACCTGCGCGACGCCGGGTTCGCCGTCCTGCTGGTCGAACAGCGGGTCGAAGTCGCCCAGAAGCTGGAGGCGGACGTCGTGGTGCTGCGGCACGGGCACGTCGCGCATCGGGTGCGTGGCACCGACCCGGAACTGCCCGACCTGCTGCAGGCCGCCTACCTCTCCTGACCCACCCCACCCCCACAGAAACCCCCAGGAAGGACGACCCCATGAGGACACGTGCCACAGTGGGCACAGCCATGGTGTGCGCGGCGTTGCTCGCGCTCGTCGCGTGTGGCGACGGCTCCTCCGGCGACCAGGCCGAAGGCTCCACCATCAAGATCGGTTTCGTCGGGGCGCTCACCGGCCCGCTCTCCCCGAGCGGTCAGAACTCGCTGGCCGGGCTCAAGGCCGGCGCCGAGTACGTGCAGCAGCACAACCCCGGCACGAAGGTCGTGATCGAGCAGCGGGACACCAAGGGCGAGCCGACCGCGGCCGTCGCCGCCACCCGGGCGCTCGCCCAGGACGGCGTGTCCGCGCTGTACTTCACCACCGAGGCGTTCCCGCCCGTGCAGGACGTGCTCAACCAGGTGAAGGTGCCCGGCGACACCGCCGGCGGCATCGGCTCGATCGTGGCCGACGTCGGCGACTCCAAGCGGTACAAGTACGCGTTCAGCACCGGCGCCGGCACCTCCGGCGAGACCTCGATCACGCCGCTGCTGGCGTACGCGGCGTCGGCCGGCAAGACGGTCGCCGTGCTCGACGACTCCTCGGCCTTCGGCACTTCGCAGACCAAGGACACGCTCGCCATCGCGCAGAGCCAGTTCCCGGACGTGAAGATCGTGCACGAGAGCTTCCCGAACACCGCCTCGGACGTGACCGCGCAGCTCACCAAGCTCAGGGACTCGGGCGCCGAGTCGCTCATCGCCTGGTCGTACGGCGCCCCGCTGGTCGCCACCATGTCCAGCCTGAACAAGATCGGCTGGAACCCGCAGATGTCCGCGGTGCTCGGCATCGGCGACCCGGCGACCACCGAGCTCATCCCGGAGGGGATGAAGAAGACCCTCGCCGCCGGGCCCATCGCCAAGACGTTCCTGTCGTCCTCGACCGGCGACGCGTCGATCACGGCGGACTTCGTCAAGCTCTACCTCAAGGCCAAGGGCAAGACCGAGTTCAACGCCCTCGACTCGGTGGGCGCGGTCTCCTTCGACTGGGCGCTGCTGGTGACCCAGGCGTCGCAGCAGGCCAAGTCCACCGACGCCGACGCGATCAAGAAGGCGCTCGTCTCCGGGGGAACCTTCCAGGGCGCCAACGGCACGTACACGTTCGGTCCTGACAAGCGCATCGGAATCGATGCCGACCAGCTCGGCGTCTTCGTACCCGCTCAGCCGTGCTCGGACGGCAAGTGTGTCGAAGCCGCCGTGAGTGCGGGGGAGTAATGCCCGAGGAGACCTCAGTGGATCTCCGGCTGGGAACGCGGGCGGACGCGTTGCGCGTCCGCCTGCGGGCCCTGCTGGCGGAGCTACTCCCCGACGACTGGACGTCGTCGTTCTCGCCGGACCCGGCGGTCCAGTCGGTGGTGACCAGGGTCGTCGAGCGTCTCGCCGAGGAGCAGCTCCTCACGCTCAGTTGGCCCGAGGAGTACGGGGGCGCCGGCACCGACATCTGGCAGCAGGCCGTCCTGCGGGAGGAGATGTGGGCGCACTTCGAGCCCCGCGGACCGCAGTACATGGGCCTGAACTGGGTCGGACCGGTGATCATGGAGGTCGGCACGCCGGAGCAGAAGGCCGTCCACCTGCCCGCCATCTCCTCCGGCACGGCCGTGTGGTGCCAGGGGTTCAGCGAACCCGGCGCGGGCTCCGACCTCGCCTCGCTGCAGCTGAACGCCGAGCTCCATGACGGCGAGTGGGTGCTGAACGGCCAGAAGATCTGGACCTCGTACGCGGGACTGGCACAGTGGTGCTTCCTTGCCGCCCGCAGTGGCAGGGGGACGGCCAAGCACGACGGCATCACCGTCTTCCTGGTGCCGATGGGCTCACCCGGCATCCGGGTCGTCCCGATCGACTCGATCATGGGTGAGCAGCACCTCAACGAGGTGTTCTTCGACGACGTCCGGGTCGGCCCCGGTGCCGTGCTCGGCGAGGTCGGCCGCGGCTGGGACGTCATCCGGCGGGTGATGAAGCACGAGCGGATCGGCATCTCCCGGTACGCCCGGGACGAGCGGGTGCTTGCCGCGCTTGCGGGCCACCCGTCCCTGGCCGAACCGGCCGCGCTGCACGAGTACGCCCGCGCACTGATGCACGCCCGGGTGGCTCGGCTGCTCAACTACCGCGCCGTCGCGCTGAACGACGCCGGCCGGCTCACCGACCGGGAGGCCTCCATCGCGCGGCTGGCCTCCATCCAACTCGACCAGGAGGTGGCTCAGCTGGCTCTCGACATCTCCGGCGCCGACGCCCTCGTTCCCGACCCGTCGGCCGGCCTGCTCGGCCACGTCGAGGACGTGTTCCGGTACGCCCGTTCGGCGACCATCGCGTCCGGCACCATCGAGGTGCAGCGCATGCTCGTCGCCCGGTCGTCGATCGGGGGGGACCGGCGTGCGTCGTGACTGGCCACAGGCGGCCGTCGCCTACCAGGAGAGCGTGACCAGGGCCCTCGACGCGCTGGGCGGGGTGGACCTCGCGCGCGCCGCCGAGGCGGACCGGACCCTGCGGGAGGCGCTCGTCGCGCCCGCCCTGGACCGGCTCGACCTGCGCGGCCTCGACCCGTGGGGCGAGGAGGACGAGTCGGCCGCCGTCATGCTGGCGGCCCGGGCGGCGGGTGCCGTCGTGCTGCCCTGGCCGCTGGCGCACGAGCTGGCCGTACCCGTGGACCTGCGAGGTGACGTCGGCGGCATCCACCTGACCTCGGGGGACACCGAACGGCTGGACCACGCGGACCTGCTGCGCGACGCGGTCGCCGTCGACCTGGGCCGGGGTGTCGCCCGCCGGG
Source organism: Streptosporangium sp. NPDC006013 (assembly GCF_040614275.1). Classification (NCBI taxonomy): domain Bacteria; kingdom Bacillati; phylum Actinomycetota; class Actinomycetes; order Streptosporangiales; family Streptosporangiaceae; genus Streptosporangium; species Streptosporangium sp. NPDC006013. Next base: position 685 of record NZ_JBEXUE010000565.1, on the reverse strand, counting down.
TGACGGCCGGTGCGCCGCGCTCGGCGCCGCTGGACCCGTTCGCGTCCGACGTCGTCCTCGGTGCCGAGGTGCCGGGCGTGGACGCGGCACGGGTCACGGCGATGCGCATGCTGCTCGACGCCTTCTGGGTCGCCGGCGCGCTCGCCGCCGCCGTCGACCTGGCGGTGACGCACGCCCGGGACCGGCAGCAGTTCGGCAAGCCGATCGGCAAGTTCGGCGAGATCCGGTGGCGCGTCGCGGACATCTCTCTCGCGCTCGACGGGCTGGAGGAGCTGGCGCTGCACGCGTGGTGGCTCGTCCGCCGGGGCGAGGCACGGTCCGCCGACCTGCTGGCGCTGCGGGTGCAGATGATCGAGGGGGCGAACACGGTACTGGCCAACGGGCACCAGGTGTTGGGCGCCATGGGCTTGTGCGAGGAGCACGACCTCACCGTGATCGACCGCCACCTGCAGAGCGTGCTGCACCGGCCGGCCGGGCGGATCAGGTCGACCGATCTGCTGGCGCGGGCCGTCGCCGCGGAGGGGTTCGACGGCATCTACCCGGTGGCCGCGTGGCGGTAGCCCGCAAAGGGAAAGGCCGGCCAGGTCCAGCGCGTTCCCTGACCATCACGGGGTCGGCCTTGGCGATCTCCAGCGGGAAGGCGATGTTGCCGCGCACGGTCCGGTGCGGGTAGAGCGCGCCGTTC
>NZ_JBEXUE010000564.1:0-5863 GCF_040614275.1 Streptosporangium sp. NPDC006013 | reverse complement strand
CGACCGCCGGTTTGAGGCCGTCGGCCTTCGGGGTCTCGGGCTTCGCGTCATCGCCCGCCGTGCCGCTGTCGGGCTTCGTCTCCCCGGTCTTGGGCCACCGCGCCCCAGGCCACGGCCCCCGCCCCGGCCGACGCGAGCGCGAAGACCGAGGGCGGCAACGTGCTGCCGGGTCAGCCGGACATCAACGGCGACGGCAAGGTCGTCATCGGGGTGCTGAGCCCGGGTGACATCAACGACAAGGGCTACTACCAGAGCTTCGTCGACACGGCGGAGGCGTTCGCCAACGAGAAGGGCTGGACGCTCATCAAGCGCGGCAGCGTCAACACCAGCGAGGCGCTCAACGCCGCGCGGGCGCTCTGCCAGCAGAAGGTCGACATGGTGGCCCTCGGCGCCTCGGAGCTCAAGGACGCGATTCCGGCCTCCGAGGAGCCGGTGTGCGCGAACACGGCCTGGTACGTGCCGTCCTCCGCCAACATCCTGCAGACCCCGAAGATCATGCTCTCCACCGACCAGGCCGACCAGAGCATGCTGGCCGCGGGGTACGCGGCGGGCCTGATCATGAAGGACAACGGCGACACCAAGGCCGGGTTCGTGACCGGCCCCGAGGCCGACTTCACCGTCACCGCGTCCGCGGCGTTCAAGGCCGGCATCCGGCTGGTGGTTCCGGAGGCCACGCTGACGACCACCTACAGCGGAGACCTCAACGACTCCGCCAAGGCCAAGGAGGCCACCCAGGCGCAGATCAGCCAGGGTGTCAAGGTCATCTACCCCTACCTCGGCGGCGCCACCGACGCGGCGGCGGAGCTGGCCAACGCCAACGGGGTCCTCACCCTCACCCCCGGTACCGACCGGTGTGACTCCACCAAGCCCAAGTTCGACATCTCGGTGCTCTTCAGCCCCGGAGACTACTTCAAGGCCGCGCTGGAGGAACTCGCCGCCGCGAAGCTGCAGATGGGCGTGGAGAAGGTCTGGACGCTCGGCGTCGACCCGTTCCCGACCGTCAAGATCTGTAACGGGACCCCCGAGCAGAACGAGAAGCTGAAGACCTTCATCGCCGACGTCGGTAGCAAGAAGATCGACACCAAGGCGGAAGTGAAGAGGCTCGGTTCCTGAGATGACAGAGGACGAACGGGCGAGGGAGCTCACCCCGCCATCGGCGCCCGCGCTGCGGCTGCGGGGAATCAGCAAGAGCTACGGTCCGGTCGTCGCCTGCGACGCCGTGGATCTCGCCGTGCACCAGGGCGAGATCCACGGTCTGCTCGGTGAGAACGGGGCCGGAAAGTCGACGCTCATGAAGATCCTGCTGGGCCTCGTCCAGCGGGACGCCGGGACCATCCTGCACCATGACGGGCCCGTCGACATCGGCAGCCCGCAGGAGGCCGTGGCTCTCGGCATCGGCATGGTGCACCAGCACTTCAGCCTGATCAATCCGCTGACGGTCTGGGAGAACGTCATCCTGGGGGACACCGGGAAGATCGACAAGGCCGCCGCCTGTGACCAGGTGCGGGACGTCTCCCAGCGCTACGGCCTGCCGATCGACCCGCTGGCCAGGGTCGAACGGCTCTCCGCGGGCGAGCGGCAGCGGGTCGAGCTGATCAAATGCCTGCGCCGGGATCCGTCGGTGCTCATCCTCGACGAGCCGACGTCCGTGCTGACCCAGGCGGAGTCGGCCGAGCTGTTCGGCGTGCTGCGCCACGTGGTCCGCTCGGAGAACCGTGCGGTCATCCTGATCAGCCACAAGCTGGCGGAGATCACCGCGGCCACCGACCGGGTGACCGTGCTGCGCAAGGGGAGGGTCGTCTTCCAGAGCGCGACCGCGGAGACGGGGCCGCAGGAGCTGGCCCGCCAGATGGTGGGCAGGGAGGTCTCCCTGGGCAGCGAGGCCGCGGCGCTCGGCCTGCTGCCGGTCGATACCCCGCGGACGGGTGAAACCGGAGCGGGTAAAGCGGAGGCCTCGGTGGCCGCGCTGCGGCTGCGCGGCCTGACCGTCACCGTCGACGGGGTGCGCGTGCTGTCCGACCTCGACCTGGACGTCGCCCCCGGCGAGATCGTCGGCCTGTACGGGGTCGAGGGCAACGGCCAGTCGAACCTGGGCGACGTGCTGTCCGGGCTCGTCGTCCCGGACGCCGGGTCTGTCGAGATCTCCGGCAGGCAGGTGGACCTGAACCGCCCGGGGGCGCTGCACGCGGCCGGGCTCGGCATCGTGCCGGAGGACCGGCACGCATCCGGGGTGGTGCTGGACATGAGCGTCGCCGAGAACCTGGTCATGAAGTCGCTGAACGCCGTGAGCGGCCGCGCGTTCGTCAGCCGCAGGAAGACGCATGAGGTGGCCCGCCGCCTGGCGGCCGAGTTCAACATCGTCACCCCGTCGATGGACACCCCGGTGCGCAGCCTGTCGGGAGGCAACCAGCAGCGGGTCGTGCTCGCCCGTGAGCTCTCGGCGGGACCGCTCGTGCTGGTCGCCGCGCAGCCCACGCACGGGCTGGACGTGGGGGCCATCGAGGACATGTACCGGCGATTGCGCGACGTCGCGTCAGGAGGAGTGGCCGTGCTGCTGATATCCACCGAACTGGAGGAGGTCATGGCGCTCTCCTCCAGGATCGCGGTGATCTCCTCCGGGAAGATCACCGGTGTGCTCTCCACCGGGGAGGCCACGGCCGAGCGGCTCGGGATGCTGGTGGGCGGGGTGGCCGCGTGAACGAAGTCCGCGAGGACCTCCGCCAGGACTCCCCCCAGAAGCCGGGGCGAAAGTCCCATCCGGCTCCCGGCACGGACGACACCTCCGGGCGTCGCCTGCTGGCCTTCCTCACCCCGAGTGCGGGCGGCTGGCAGACCGGCCTGGCGACCGCCGCGGGCGTGCTCGTGGCGCTCTCCCTGTCGTCACTGCTGATCGCCGTCACCGGGGGATCTCCCCTGGCGTCGGTGCAGGCCCTCTTCCAGGGCAGCATGGCCAACTGGACGGCCTGGACCTCCACGCTGCTGTACGTGGCACCGCTGCTGCTGGTCGCCGTGGGCGCCTGTGTCAGCGCCCGATCGGGCACTTTCAACATCGGCCAGGAGGGCCAGGTGCTGATCGGCGCCCTCTTCGGGGCCTGGGTCGGCCTGCGCCTGGCGGTCCCGGGGCCGCTGCTGCTGGTGATCGTCCTGTTGGCCGCCTCGCTGGCGGGCGGCGCCTGGGCGGCCCTCAGCGCGCTGATGTACCGGATCCGCGGCGTCAACATCGTGGTCAGCACGCTCCTGATGATCTTCATCGCCCAGCAGGTCGTCGCGTTCGCGGTGAACACGCCGTGGCTGCTGCAGGAGTCGCGGATCGGGGATGCCATCGTCTCGCCGCAGTCCAATCCGCTGCCGGCCGGCGCGCTGCTCGGCTCGGTCGGTGAGTACCCCAACCTTCAGGTCAACGGGGGCCTGCTGCTGGCGCTGGTCGGCGCCGTGGTGGTCGCGGTGGCGCTCGCCCGCACCCGGTGGGGGTTCCGGCTCACCATGCTCGGCCTCAACCCGCTCGCCGCCAAGCACGCGGGGGTGCGCGTCAACGCGCTGGGCGGTATGGCGCTGGCCATCTCCGGTGCCTTCGCCGGCCTGGCCGGGGCCGTGCTGCTGGCCAGCCCGGTGGGAGTCAACCGGCTTCAGCCGGGCATAGCGATGAACATCGGCTGGGACGGCATGCTGGTGGCCCTGGTCGCGCGTAACCGGCCGCTGCTGACCGTACCCGTCGCCCTGCTCTTCGGCGTGCTGCGTTCCGGCGGCGGCTTCCTCGCCGCGACCGGTGTGCCCCCGTTCCTCGTGGACGTGGTCAAGGCCCTGCTGGTGCTGGCCTTCGTCGCTCCGCCCGTCATCGTCGCCATGATCCGGCGTCGCAGGGCCGGTGTCCGTACCGCGCGCGCCGAGCACCGGCCCGCGCCCGTCGCAGAGGGGGCCGCGCTGTGATCGCCGTAGACGACATCTCCACCATCCTGTCCAGCGGGATCAGGCTCACCGTTCCGCTGGCCTTCGCGGCGTGCGGGGAGTACCTCGCCGAGCGGGCTGGCGCCATGAACATCTCCGTCGAGGCGATGATGCTGGGCGCCGCGTTCGGCTCGGTCGCCACGGCCAGCGCCACCGGCAGCGCCACCACCGGGCTGGTCGCGGGCGTGCTGATCGGGCTCCTGATCGGGTTCGTGCACGGCAACCTCTCACACCGGCTGGAGATCAACACCTTTGTGATCGGCCTGGTGCTCAACGCCCTCGTGCTCGGGCTGACCAGTTACCTGATCACGGTCAGCTCGTTCGAGTCGCACCAGGTGTCGCAGGTCAGCATCCCCTGGCTGCGCGACATCCCGCTGATCGGCCACCCGCTGTTCGTCGAGCGCTGGCCGGTCTACCTGCTGATCGTCCTCATCCCGCTGACCTGGTGGCTGGTGGAACGCAGCAGGTGGGGCCTGGAGCTGCGAGCGGTCGGCGAGCAGCCCCAGGCCGCCGACGTCACCGGTATCCGGGTCAACCTGCGCCGCCGCCAGGCGCTGCTGTGGTGCGGCGCGCTGGCCGGACTGGGGGGCGCGTACCTGGCGGTCGGCGAGGTCGGCTCGTTCAACCAGAACATGACCGCCGGGCGCGGGTACATCGTCATCGCGGCGGTGATCTTCGGTGCCTGGCGGCTGCGGCGGACCCTGATCGGCTGCGCGCTCTTCGGCCTGGCCGACGCCATGCGCCTGGCGCTGCCGGCGCTGGGCCTGACGATGAACTCGCAGCTGCTCGTGGTGGCGCCGTATCTGCTCGCGCTGCTGGCGATGCTGCTCTTCGCGAACCAGAACCGTGAACCCAGGGCGCTCGGCCAACCGTTCGAACGGGGATCTACCTGACGACCGGACCGAGCCCCGATGACCACCCGCAGTGAAACACACGATATTTGGAGGAATCAATGAGTGATCTGACCCAGGCGAGATGGACTCATGTCGCGCTGCCCACCGGCGACCTCGACAAGGCGATCGAGTTCTACACGTCGCTGACGCCGCTGGTGGTCGTCGAGCGGTTCCGCGACGCCGACGGTGAGAGCGCCTGGCTCTCCAACGACAAGCAGGTGGAGACCCCGATGGTCCTCGTGCTCGTCTCGTTCAACAAGGACAAGGGCGGGCAGCTGGGGCTGCTGACGCCGTTCGCGCACATCGGCATCGAGGTGCCCGAGCGCACCGACGTGGACGGCATCGCCGAGCGGGCGCGCGAGCTGGGCTGCCTGCACTGGGAGCCGCGCGACATGCCCGACCCGGTCGGCTACATCTGCGCGCTGAAGGACCCCGACGGCAACGTCATCGAGATCTCCCACAACCAGCAGGTCTTCAACACGGTGCGCAAGCTGTGGACGAACCCCTCCTGAGCGGACAGCTCACCCGGGCCGCGGTCGCACGGTACGTCGAGGCGCTCAACGCGCACGACGCCGATGCGGTCGCGGCCTGCGTGAGCGAGGACTTCGTCAACGAGCACACCTCGGCCCTGGGGCGGAGCGTGACCGGCAGGCACGGCTACCGCGCCAACCTCACCGGCTTCCTGGCCGACTTCGTGGACCTGCGCTACGAGGTCGAGGACCTCCTCGTCGAGGGCGACCGGGCGTCGCTCGCCTACCGGATGTCGTTCCGGCTGGCCTCGGCGGACGGCAGGCCGGTGGTGGTGCGCGGGGTGTTCAGGTTCCGGGTCGACGCCGACGGTCTGATCGCGCACCGCACCGACTACTGGGACAGCGGCGAGGTACGGCGACAACTCGACACCCAGCCCTAAACCCCCTTTAGGTCGATCAAACCAATAAAGGCTCCCAAAGCATCAGTAAAGGCTTATCGTGGCGTACATTCCGGTCACCAGATAGCCGAGCAACGCACCGAACGCGCCGCCGAGC
>NZ_JBEXUE010000563.1:0-5868 GCF_040614275.1 Streptosporangium sp. NPDC006013 | reverse complement strand
GGCCCATCCGGGCCCCGCACGGGGCACGTCGTCACCGCGGCATGGCGTCGGCGGCACGAGCGAGGTGACACCCGCTCCCCCCTCCAGGTCCTGACCGTCCTTTGAGGAGTCTGAGTTAGAAATTGGCGCTAGCGGGCGGGCGGCGTCGGGGGTGGACGGTGGTGACGTAGCAGGCGAGCGCGGCGGTGTTGGTGGCATCCAGTTCGCCGGCGATGCTGATCAGAGTGCCGCCGCCGGCTGTCCGGGAGCAGGGGCATCATGGTGCGCTGGCCGCCGAACGGATCGCCGGCGGGGTCGGGCAGGTGCTGGGGCATGCGAAGTGCCGCCTCTCGATTGGCCCCGACAGGAACGCGGTCTGCCCGCAGAAGGCGACAACTCTCAGGATGACACTCCGTAGCGGGTGGCGATCGCCGCGGCACGGTTGCGCAGGGAGTTGCGCAACCACTGCGGAGCCAGGGCTTCCGCATTCGTGGTGAGCTGCCACAGCGCCCATTCGGCGTGTCTCGGATCTTGGAAGGTCACCTCCAGCCGCAGCCAGCCGTCTGAGTCGGCTTCTTCGGCGCGGACGGCCAGCGCGGTGCCCACCAACTCCTCCCGCCGCGCCGGGTCCACTCGTACCAGCACGGTGACTTGGTCGCCGCCGGCCCGAAACTGCGTGCTGCGTTCCTGCCAGGCCCGGTCCAGATCGACCCGGTCTGGTCGCTGTGCGGGTTCGGCGAGTTCCTTGGCGGCCAAGACCCGGGACAGCCGGTAGGTGCGGTCCGCGCCAGACCTCGTGGCCAACAAGTAGCCCCGGTCGCGTACGGTGACCAGGCCGATCGGGTCCACCGTGCGCCACTTCGGGGTCTGGTCCGCAGCCGCGTAGTGGATGCGCAGCTTGTGTCCGGCGAACACCGCGCGCAGGACCTCGGCCGCTATGGCGTCAGGCACCTCCTCAGCGACCAGCCGACGCGAGAGGAGATCGGTCTCCGGGTCGATGAGCAACCGCTCGGCCGCGCCGGCCGCGGTGTCCCGATAGCTTTCGGGTAGCGCGTCAACCACCTTGAGCATCGCCGAAGCGAGCGCCGAGCCGAGGCCGAACGCCTGCGCGCCGCGCCGCGATCCGGCGACCAGCAGGGCAAGGGCCTCGTCGTGGTTCAGTCCGGTGAGCTCGGTCCGGAAACCGGGCAACAACGCGAAACCACCGTGCCGGCCGCGTTCGGCGTAGACCGGGACGCCGGCTGCGGACAGCGCCTCGATGTCGCGCAGCACGGTGCGGGTGGATACCTCCAGCTCGCGGGCCAGCGCCGCCGCGGACAGCCGACCGTGCTGCCGCAGCAGCAGCACCAGCGAGACCAACCGGTCGGCGCGCATACGAAAACTCTACAGAAATACACGACACAGGATGTCGTGTATTCGCTGGGAGGCTGATCAACATCACGAAAAAGATGGCGGCTACCGAGCCGATGGACGTACGCAATGTCGACGAATCGAATGGAGCTGATGTGGCAATGGAGCGAACGGCGGTCAACCCGTGGGCGTGGTCGGTGGAGATGGGGTACAACCAGGGTGAGATCGTCTCCGGGCACACCCGGACCCTGTATTGCGCCGGGCAGACCTCGATGAACGGCGACGGCAAACCCCAGCATGCCGATGACATGGCGGCGCAGTTGGCGCTGAGCCTGGACAACCTGGAGGCCGTGCTCGGCGAGGCCGGCATGTCCCTCGCGAACCTCGTCCGGCTCAACGTCTACACCACCGACGTCGATCGGCTCTTCCAGCACTACGGCGTGCTGGCGTCGCGGTTGGGCGCCGCCGGGGTGGCACCGTCCACCACGATGCTCGGGGTGACACGGCTGGCGATCCCCGACCTGATGGTCGAGCTTGAGGGAACCGCCGTCGCGTGATGTGACCTCGCCGCCTCCGGCAGGACTGCCGGAGGCGGCACGAGTAGTAGGCAGGTAGCTGATTTCCGGTGCTCAGGATGGTGACAATCGGCGTCTATGGCTTCGGCGGCGAGTCCTTCCTGCAACGACTGCGGCACGCGGACGTTCGTCTGCTGCTCGACGTACGCCAGCGCCGCGGTGTCCGCGGACCCGAGTACGCCTGGGCGAACTCACGTCGGCTGCAGGCGGCCCTCGCCCATGCTCGGATCGCCTACGAGCACCACCCCGAGCTCGCCCCAACCACCGAGTTACGCCAGCTCCAGTACGCCGAGGATGACCGCCAAGGGGTCGGCAGGCGCTCGCGCCGCGAACTCGCTGCCGAGTACACCCGCCGCTACACCACCGAGATCCTCGACCGCGCCGACCTCACGCCGATCGTGTCGGAGCTGCCGAGCAGTGGGACCGCAGCGCTGCTCTGTGTCGAGCGCGACTCTGAGGCCTGTCACCGCTCGTTGATCGCCCAGCGGCTGACCGAGCAGCACCACGTCACGATCGAGCACCTGCGCCCGTTGTGACGCGTGAATTCCTACAGGTCCGGGCCCGGGCCGATTACGGGCTGGCGAGGCCACCCGCGACAGCCTGCAGGCCGACGTCGACCGCCCCAGAGCTTCCACCTGGGAGGCGGCACGTCCCACCCGTTCGGCACCGGCTGGAAGACCTGGGACGCCCTCTTCAAGATCGTCGAATTGGAGATCGGCATCTCGATCGGCGCATAAGCACGCGGCTCAAGATGCGCGGCGGTACTCAGCGCGCCAGCAGGTCGTCCAGTTCGGCCGCGAAGAGCTGGGCGGGGTCGAATCGCATGCCGGTGAAATGGCCGGCGAGTTCCAGGGACAGGACACCGTGCAGCCGGGTCCAGAAGCTCAGTGCCCGGTGCAGGACCGCTGGCGGGGCGGGGTGGCCCGCTGCCCAGTCGCGGTGGTCTGCCAGGTGTGCGTCGAACGGCGTTGCGGGACTGTCCGACGGCAGCGCCGTACAGGCGTCGAGCAGGATCGCCATGGTCTCGGATGAGATGAGCGTGATGTCGTCGGGCGCGTGGTAGCCAGGGACGGGGGTGCCGTAGATGAGGAGGTATCGCTGGGGATCCTCCAGCGCCCAGGCGCGCAGGGTGTGCGCTAGCGCGGCCAGGTCGGCGCCAGTGGTGGAAGCCGAGCGGAGAGTGTCGGCGAGGCTTCGGTAGGCATCCCTGATGAGTTCGGTGATCAGCTCGTCGCGGCCGGCGTAGTAGCGGTAGAGCGCGGGTCCGCTCATGCCCATCTGCTTGGCGATCGCATTGAGGGAGAGCGCGGACGCTCCCGTCGTGGCGATCTGCTCCCACGCGTGCTCTTTGATCTCCGCACGCACCTGAGCGCGGTAGCGCTCGCGGGGGGTCTTCGTCTCCGTCATGACTTGCCGCCTTCCCCGCCCGTGAAGCTACATCGTGAAGATTTTGTTAGAGGGTATCACGAACCCTATTGACACCCTCGGCTCCGAATAGTTATAACTTCTAACGTAAGCATGAGGATATAGCGATCGGCACGGGTTCACCGCCGCGCACCCGGCAGATGAAGGGAAACGCCATGACCACCGCCTCCAAGCCACTCGTCCGCACCGGCCGGCGCACTCCGCGGGCGGTGACCATCTCCTCCTGGGCGGTCCCCGTGATGGTGCTCGGCCAGTTCGCCCTGCTGGCGATCATCCCGGCCGCGATCGCGCTGGTCGGCGCGCTCCGCCATGCCCGCGACCGGACGGTTCGCTGGGCGGCCGCGCTTCTCGCCGTCACGTACGCGATCCCGCTCGTCGTGTGGCTGACACGGCCCGACGCTGCGCCGAGCCTGTCCAAGGACATTCACCCCGCCTTCGTCGGATTGATCGTCGCCGCGTCCGCCGCACTCATCATGGCCATCCTGCGAGACCGCCGGCACTGAAGAAGCGCACCCGCCCCCGGGGCGGGACCCCGTTCACTCCCGCTTACCCAACGAAAGGAACGCCATGTTCGGCAACAACCCGCTGCACACACGAACCGTCCGCCCCCTGAGCAGGACGCGCATCACCACGCTCACGATCTCGCTGACCGTCGCCGCCGCCCTCGCGGGCAACGTCCCGGCCGCACAGGCCGCCACCGCGCAGCCCCGGGCCACCCACCACGACGGGAGTCTTCAATGCCGCGGGGACGGCGTCGACCCCACCGCCAAGATCCGATACCGGGCCGAGACCTTGATCAATGCGCCGCTGGGCACCATCTGGAAACTGCAGACCGACGTGGAACGCTGGCCGTCGTGGCAGAAGCCCGTCACCAGCATGAAGCGCCTGGACCCGGGCCCGCTCCGCAAGAACTCGCGGTTCCGGTGGACCACCCCGGTGCCCGCCACTCCCATCAGCCCGCCCACCACGCTGGTCATCACCTCCACCGTCCGGCAACTCCAGCACCACAAGTGCATCCGCTGGACCGGGCCCGCGATCGGCAAGGGACTACGCATCGACCGTGGCGTCCACGTCTGGACCTTCACCCAGGTCAAGGGCGGCGTCCTCGTACGCACCGAGGAGACCCATGCCGGCGACCAGATCGAAACAAACGTGCCCCTCGCCACCGACTTCCTCGGAAAAGGTCTCGAGGCCTGGCTGCACGACCTGAAGGCCACCGCCGAAGCCCGCACCGGCGACCAGCCCCGCACGCACCGCTGACACACGACAACCACGGTCCGGGAATATGCCGCAGGTATCTCGCCCGGGTCCCGAAGCACGTATCACCAAGAAGGGCCCTACCTCTCACCCCGCAGGTCTGAGGCAGGGCCCTCACTCATGGCGCGGTTGATGTGCGCGTGCGGGAAGGGCGACAAACGGGCAACGTCCTCCTCTCGCACGGACGGTCAGCTCCGGCAAGCCGGCTGTCACACCTTGCCAGGCTGTTTCGTCCGAGGAGGTCATAGCCGCGCGGCGTGGCCACCGAAACCGGGCCTGTTTGTGGGTGATGGGTCTTTAGTCCATTTTTAAATGATCTTGAACTTCGGCCATCGCCTTTACAATGTAGATTCATTAGATCACGCCGACATGTTCCGCGAGGACACTCGAACCGCGCATCGCCCACGCCCTCCTGCGGGTCCCGAGCGGCGGGAGCGCGGATCTGGTCCTCGTTCCGGACAACGTGCACGTGATCGAGCGGAACTCCACCTGATCACTCACCGACGAGGGACCCGCCCATCCGCCGGATTCCTGCGATCTCGTCGTCGATCTTTACGTAGAGTGCGACCAGGAGGGTCTCGAGGTTTGTCGTCACCCACGGATCATTGAGGCCCGCGCTCCTGTCGCGGGCCGGAACCTGGGACCTGCTCCTCCAGGCGGCCGCCGTTCACACCAGCCGATCACACCATCTGACAAAGTCGGGCCGGGCGGCGTCCAGGTCCGAGACATACGGGGGCGATTGATGAAGCGCTACATCCTGACCGGCACCCCTGGGGCCGGGAAGACGGCGATCCTGCGTTGGCTGGAGTGTGACGGCTACACCGTCGTCGAGGAGGCGGCGACAGATGTCATCGCCCTGCACCAGGCCCGGGGTGAACCCGAGCCGTGGACGAAGCCGTCCTTCGTGGAGGCGATCATCACCTTGCAGCGCCGACGGCAGGAACAGGCGGCGGCCCTTCCCGGCGATGTACAGCTCTACGATCGATCACCCGTCTGCACCTACGCCCTGGCCACTTATCTCGGCCACCCCGTCTCTCCGGCCCTGTCCCGCGAATTGGAACGCATCCAAGCTCAGCAGATCTATGCCAAGAAGGTCCTCTTCATCCAGAACCTCGGGTTCGTCACACCGACCGAGGCGCGATTGATCACCTTCGAGGAGTCGCTGCGATTCGAGCAGGTTCACCAGGACACCTACGTCTCACTCGGCTACGAGTGCGTGCCGATCGCTCCGGGCAGCGAAGAAACCGCATGGTAACATCGAAGCTTGCGTACAGATGGTGAT